>JAHCIT010000015.1 GCA_026129095.1 Deltaproteobacteria bacterium | reverse complement strand
TGGCAAGCTTCGCATGGCGGCGGCCGCAAGGCCGCCAGACAGTGACGGGAAGGCCGGTTCCGGCGGGAAGCCGCCCCCCGCAGCCACCGCTCCGCTTCCCCGCTCCCTCGTCAGGCGGCTGGAGAAGATGAAGCGCAACGGGGAGATCTGGAGAAGGGTGAGGAAAGCAGGCGGTGAGGGCGCATAAGAGATTCTTGGAATGGCGCTACTGCCGTTATTTGTCACTGCTGACAAATAACGGCACCAATACCGCATAAATGTATCTAATTGACGAAGATCACGCCGAAGCGGGTGAGGATATGTTTCGACAACTATCAGAAATTACAGGTGATATTTTTGGCATGGAAATATCCAATTGTGGACTGGATTTTGCTGTAAAATCATTGAGCCATTATGCGGACATCGTCGCTCATTGCTGTCGCCGGGTGGTTATCGCTTCTGCTACCGCTTTCGGGTTGTCCGTGGACGCAAACAGCCACGGCAAATGGGGCGTCGTTATCTGACAACCAGCCTCCCGTGGCCGGGATCGTCCAGCCGGGTACGGACGTGACGATAGCGGCCGGTCACGCGGTGGAGTTCGCGGGCGACTGCACCGACCCCGACGGCGATAGTCCCCTCACGCACCTGTGGGCCTATGGCGGCGGAGCGCCGGATGATTTCGTACAAAACCCCGGCGCCGTCACCTTCGGGACGCCGGGAACCTATGGCGTCACCTACCGGTGCACCGACCCGGAGGGGGCCTGGGACGAGGCCCCGCTCACGGTCACGGTGAACGGGGTGCCGGGCGATGTGGTGCATGTGAGCGCCGACGCCCCGCCGGGCGGAGACGGCGCAAGCTGGGAGACGGCGTTCCGGACCGTGCAGCAGGGCATGGACGCGGCCATCGCGGGCCAGCAGGTGTGGGTGGCCGAGGGGCGGTACACGGGCCCGGCGGCCCGTGAGCCGGTTCTGGTGATGAAGGACGGGGTGAGCGTGTATGGCGGGTTCGCGGGAACGGAGGGCGACCTGTCCGAACGGCCCGACCCGGTGCTGGCCACCGTGCTCAGCGGGGATTTCAATGGGGATGACGGCCCGGAGCCTGCGGATTTCTTTGAATTCTTGCTGGGACAGTGCCAGCAGCCCGACAACAGCCTGCATGTGGTGGTGGCCGCATCGGATGCCACACTGGACGGTTTGGTTGTTACCGGAGGAAATACAATATCGTGGGATATCATTCCGTGGAATCCTTACAACTATGGGGGTGGCGGCATTTTCATTTCCGGTCAAGCGAATCTGGCGATTCGCAACAGCCAGGTTCTCTGGAACTGCATACCGAATTTTATTACATCCGGGGGGTTGGGCTCCGGGATATACGCGGAACATTCCGACGTCAGCATCGAGCACACCCGTATTCTCAATAACCTGCATAATGGAATAGGCGGAGCGGTAGGTTTTGTGGAGAGCCTAGTCCGCATGGACCAGCTCACGATATCCCGCAATTATGCCTATGTCGGTGGGGCGATTTCCGTCGACAGGTCCGAGATGGAGCTTTCAGATTCCCTGCTGTGGGAGAACATAACCCTATTCGATATCAACGGAGTCATCGGGTCGGATTCGGTGGTTCAGATCCGGAGAACGGTTATCGGGAACTACTCAATGGACGATGGCCCGGAAGTTTATCTGTGGTCCAGTGGGGACGAGAACTACCCCGCCTACTTCGAGATCACGGATTCTGCCCTGTTGAATCCCAGCACTGATGATGGCGAGGGCGGATACGATTGTCCGGTGCCGTGGGCCTTTTATGCATGCGGCACAGGCGGCGGAATCCTTATCGAGAATCATCCAGGATTGATCGATCGCGTCATCATTTCCCGGAAGTATTCAGAGACACACGCCTCTGCGGTTCAGGTTAATGATCATACAGGCATTAAACCACAAGTCGTAGTTATAAACTCTACGTTTTACGAGAACAGCAACGTATGGACTCACGGAACAGTGGGCGTATCCAACGCGGAGCTCGCCATTTCCAGTTCCACGTTTTACGGGGACTATGTTTTGAAGAGCAGCGGCGATGGAACCCTCACGGTCAGTAATTCGGCGTTCTGGCATGGTGGAGGGGTTGGAACATTGGAAAGCTACGGCAGTAGCATCCTGGCAGCTTCCTACAACTGTGCCGGCGAACCGATCCCCGGCACCGGCAACATCCTCCTTTCCGCCGATCCTTTCATCCGGGCGGCCAGCGGCGAGCTGTATCTCGATCCGGCCTCGCCCTGCGTGGATGCCGGTTCGGACGGGCTCGCCGACGATCCGGACTCTGGCTTTCCTGCCGCCGGGCTCGACTGGCGCAACCTCACGACGCGCATGGACGGCAGCCCCGATACCGGCACGGTGGACATGGGCCGCCACCATGATCCGGCGGCGGTGGTGGTGCTGACGTTCGGCGCCGGGGAGACGGAACTCGCCTGGACCACCCGCAACGCGGACGGGTGCCGGATCGAAAGCAGGGACGACAGCTTTCTCTACGACGTTCCGCCGGGCGATCTGGACGCGGGCTCGACGAGCCACGGCCAGCCGCCGGGCACGGCGTTCACGATCCGGTGCACCGGGCTTCCATACCCGGCCGTGGCCCGGGCCACGGCGCCGTGAGGCGGATAGGGCTGTTACCTGACGGCATGGGCGCTCCCGGATCAGCTTCCAAGGCCGTTGTCAGCAGGAAATCTGGGAGATTGCCCCCGGCACTGGCGGAACTTAATCTTCGGGATATACCGTGATCGGCGACTCCCAGCGTTCGGCAGATGCCTTGGAGAAAACCTTCAAGGTCATACTCATAACTGTAATCGGCCTGAACCTGCTGGTTACATTCTGGGGCGCGCTGTCGATGCCTGTCGACGGTGATGGCCGCCTGTACCACGCACCCAGGGCCCTGTATTTCATCCAGAACCGGTCGATACTGCCGGTCGAGTCGGCAACGGTCCAGATGATGGCATTGCCCTACGGCACGGACCTGATTTTCGCTGGCGCCGTGGCGCTCACCGGTTCGGAAACCGCCGGGAAACTGGCCATGTGGCTCGCCCATCCGCTGCTGGTCCTCGCGGTATGGGGTGTCCTGACCCTGCTGGGAACGGCGCCGCTGCTCAGGGCAGCCCTGACCGCGCTCGTTGCCACCGCCGGGCTCATTCCCGGCCTGCTCTTGAGCCTGAAGCCGGAACTCTACCAGACCGTATGGGTATTCGGCTGCCTTTATTGCGGGCTCAGGGCCCGGAGTGCGGAAGAATCCCGGCGGCCGGTCTGGCTGGCCGTGGCTGCCGGTCTGGCAGTGCTGTCGATCTCGGCCAAACCCGTGTCGGCTCCCGTGATGCTTCTTGCAGGTTACTGGCTGATCCGCGAGCGGCCGCAACTCCGCAAAACGTGCCTGTACATGTCGGGGGCGGTCGTCATCGCCGCCATCGGCAGCGGTCTTGTCTTTACTGCCTATTATACCTGGAAATGGTTCGGACGGCCGTTTTCCATAGGACCGATGGAGGCGGAGATTTACCGGGATCCGTCGCTCGGGCGATTTGGAGTCCACCTGTTCCGTTTCGTTGTCACCCTGCTGAATCCGCTGACTCCGGAAGCCGGAGGCCATCTCGGCATGCCGTGGCTGACGGAACTGTCGCACTGGATTGAGCGGCTCCTTGCTTCGTTTGCGTCATTGATTGGCATGCACCGGGAACTGCCCCAGGAAACCGAAGGGCTGTGGCCGGGGCCGTTCCGCTACGTCGCCCAGGGCGGGGCGGGAAATATGGGGCTTTTCAATATCATCGGCCTTGGGGCCGTCATCTGGTCGCTGATGTCCATCCGCGAGAGGCCGGCCCCCTTCCATTTCCAGGTTTCCCTTGTGTCGGCAGTTTCCATTGCGCTTGCCCTGTATCTCATCCGCTGGCAGCCGGGGCTGACGCGAATCCTGTTTTTTGCAGTGGCCCTCTGGATGATTCCCTTCGGCGCGCTGGCCGCCCGCTGCAAGGCTGGCATCTGGGTTGTTGTTTCGCTCGCCCTGATACAGGGCGGCGGGGTTCTGGCAGGAACCGTGCATTATTACCGGTCCTACCGGATCGATGGGAACCCCGCCACCGCCATGTTTTCGCTGAGGCCGGTTGCATCCGGGCTGCCGGGAAATGCCAGAGTCCTCTACATGGGCTCCAGTGTCGCTTATGAATACGATCTGTTCGGTAGCGACAGGAAACTGTTCCCGTGGGGACGGCACGTATACAGCAAATCCAGGCTCGACGGGAAACTCCGGGAGACCGGGGCCGACCATGTGCTGCTGGACAACTGTGCCCGGTTTCCGGGAATGCAGCACGCATGTCCGTGGAAATATGACGAGTTCGAGGCCGAGCTGGAAAGCCGTGATGATTGGGAACGGGTGAAGGTCAACGTCCCGCCGACACCCGTTGCCGACAGTCCGGAAAACTATCTGGTTCTGTTCCGGCGAAGGTCTTTGACCGAATGAACGGGACGGCGACAACCGGACAGGGCTCCCTGGGGTACCGGTGGCCGGTGCTCGCGGCGGCTGCAGCCGTCACAGGATGCATCTCGGCCCTCCTTGGCTATCTGAGCGGTCCTTATACCGACGACCTGCTACTGGCCGCCTGGGCCCGCGACAATTCATGGACGGACATATTGACGCTGAAGGCGGCCCCGCTGCCGCTCTATCTGCTCAAGTGGAAATTCGCCGTTATCATGAATCCGGGTGAGCCGTACGCGGTGGCCCACGTCTGGGCCGGTATCGTTCACGGCATCAACTGTCTCCTCATTTTCCTGCTCCTGTCGGACTTCTTCCCGGCTGCTTACGCTGCGGCCGGTGCCGTTCTTGCCGCGATCTACCGGCCCGGAAACGAGGCATGGCTCTGGGCCGCCGCCGAGAACGACGGAATGCTTTGTCTGTTTCTGCTCCTGACCCTTTTCTGCTGGCGGCGGTCGGCCACGAACTCCCGGTTCTATCTGCCCGCCTTTCTTGCCTTCACCGCCGCCATGCTCACCAAGCCCAATGCGGTATTCATTGTCCCGTGTCTTGCCGTTCATGACCTCGGCTTTTCCCTGTTTGGCAAAGACACTGGCCAGCACCGGGCAAAGTGGTTTGCGGTCATCGCGTTCACCGGTGCCGGTTATGCGGCCTTTGCCTTCAGGGTGCGCGGCCTGTGGGATGTTGTCTATCCCGAAAAGCCCCTGTTCATGATGGGGCTAGTCAGGGTGGGGGAGTCGATCCTCCGGTCGCTGCTTCTTGTCCGGCCGGTCGGGATCATCGAACATGAAGTCATCGGATTTTCCGTCACCGGGCTCTTTATTCTCTGGCTTGTGTTCGCTTCGCCCGTGGTCCGCTTCGGGTTGTGCTGGTTTCTGGCATTTCTGGCGCCGCCCCTGGTCGCGTCGGGGTTCATGGGCGGGCGATACGTCTACTCCGGGATGCTGGGACTTCTGGTGGTCCTGGTGCACCTTGCGCACCGCTTTTCCAGGAAACACCCGCGCCGCAATCGGTGGCTTCTGGCGGCGGCGCTGCTGTGGGGGCTTGCCCATCTGGCAGCCAACGGCCGTGACATTGCATTCCGGCGAAGCTGGGGATCGGCCTATACGGAACTGCGTCTTGTGCTGGAAGCCAACAAGACCGAACTGGCGGAAGCCGGCCGGTTGCAGGTTGTCAACGCCGGGCAGCCCAACGAGTCCTGGACCGAGCAAGTCCTGCTGTACGATCTCAAACTCCGGTTGCCGCTGGTGTTGTCACAAGGGGTTTGCAGTTCACAGGATGATCCATGCCTGCTGTTCAGGGAGAACTACTATCAGGGAGAGCTGAGATCGACCGGAAAATATCCCTCACGTGCGCTGGGCCCCGGTGTGCGCTTCGTATCCGCCAGCACATCCGGCCGGGAAACGCCGTCAGGGATTGACCGATAGGGGGAAGCTGCCGCTTCATGCACTTTACTGACCGTAAGATAGCCGTCACGCTGGCTTTGTCAGCCGGGCTGGTGTGGATCCCCATTGCACTATCGGCCGGGCTTTTCGCCGATGACCTGATACTCTCGGCCTGGGTGGCCAGAACATCCTGGGGCAGTATCTTCACCGGCGAAGCCGGGCCATTCATCCTGTACATGGCCTACTGGAAGGCGCTTCTTCCCCTCAATCCGGAAAATCCGCACATCACGGCCCATGTGATCGCGGCCCTGCTCCACGGCGCCCACTGCGGATTGCTGTTTATGCTGTTCAGGCCGCTCATGCAGAGGCGGCCAGCGCTGTTCTGGGCGATTGCGGCCTCATTCTACCGTGCCGGAAGCGAGGCGCTCCTCTGGGCGGCTGCGATCAACGACGTTCTGCTGGGGCTGCTCACCACATGCACGGTTCTGCTCTGGTCGAAAGGTGGTTCGACGCGCCGGTTCCGCTGGGTGGCAATTGCACCTTACGCCATTGCCCTGTATTCGAAACCCTCCGCTGCCGGTATCGTTGGTATCTGCCTGGCGTGGTCGCTGTTTCTTGAAGACAACCAGTCCCTGCGCCGCCGGGTTTCCGGAATCCTTCCCCCGCTGGCCGTGATGTCCGGCTTGGGGTTTGTTTGTGCGCTGAATGCCTATTTTCGTCCGGGTTACTGGGCGGCGATATATCCCCGGGTGATTCCCAACGGGGATTTTTTCTCCCGCATGGGAGAAGCGCTGTTCCGGGGATTCGTCTTCTTTTCCCCCTCGACGCTCCATGAGGTGCCGGTGACGGGTTACCTGTCGCTGGCGGCCGTTCTCGCGCTGTTTCTGCTGCCGTCGCCAGCGGTCCGCACCGGACTGCTATGGGCCATCAGCATTCAGGCTATCCCCGTCTTCGTATCGGATGCCGCCGGTTCCCGTTACGGGTATCCTGCCACGGGCGGCTACCTTCTGGCTGCTTCCGGCATGGTCGCGCTTGCGTTGCCGGACACCGCCACTCGGCTGCACATGAAAGCCGTTCGCTCCGGAATCGCCCTGTGGCTTCTGGTATCCGTCCTGTTCCTGGCCTGGGATATCAGATGCCGGATAACGTGGGGGCGGCTATATGCCGAAACCCGGCAACTTTTACATCAGCGTAAATCGGACATCATCGGTGCGCAGGCGATTACAGCAGTTCGGCTGCCGCGGATACTCCCCTACTGGCAGCTTATCGAATACGACTTCAAGATGGTCCCGCCACGAAAACTGTCTGCTCCAGAATGTCCCAAGGATGGCTCTCCGTGCCTGGTTTTCCGCCGGGATTTCCCCACAAGCATATCGACCTCGTACATTCGCAGGGATGAGTGGCCATTCGTGGTTTGGGGGGAGTAGCCGCTACTCGTTCACATCCAGTTCAACAACCACTGACAGAGCATCAGGAGTAATTAAAATACCTTCAGTTTCGTATGACGGACCCACATGAAATGGAGTGGATACAGAAACTGCCGACAGGTATTTCCCCGAATTATAGCTTGCCGAAGGCAGAAATCCGGGACCAATATTTATCATACTATTCGAAACTGATCCGAACCCGCAATCCTTGACTATGCCGGTCAACGCAGAGCCCGGAAATTCAGCAAGTGGGCTGATGTATGGAACCGTTGAGTATTCTTCTGGCGTATTCTTGCGTATAAATAGCTCGCCCTGAAAATACCCGCCGCACAGTACCCGTCCAGCAGAGACAGAAGATATGGAAACTATAAAAGTAGAAAAGTCCGTGCTCTGCGCCGGATACGGTGCCCCCAGTGACATGGAGCGAGCGGTAAGCTCCTTCACGCCATCGAATGCACCAGTCAAGCTGTTGTATTTTGCAATATAAGATGAGTTAGTAATGCTTTCAAAAGGTTGATCCAGCTCGACTTCTCCGGGTTCACCAAGCCCAAAAACAGCACCCGTACCATCGATACTTCCCGCTATGTATACATCATCGTTGTCGACCAATAAGGTCGATGTGCTTGGTATTCCACCAAAGAGGGGTTCTATCGTGCTGACCCAATATGGCTCGCCCGTCAGTTCGTATTTTGCCAAGACAACCTTTCGGGAGATTGTGTGAGGAAATGGCGGAGGGTCTATTACAATTTCATTGTTGCTGCCTGGACCGAAAACAGCGGGGTTTCCTGGGAACTGACCAGATGACAGCGTGAGGTTGCTAGCAATATATATGCTTTCAGAATCGTCCGGAATGTCGACGGATAACCTACCGGTCTCCGCAAAGGTATCGGCAGTAGCCAGCAGCAGCGGTACCGATGCGACGGCATCCACGGCAAAACGAACCATGTAAAGCCCATTAGAAATCTGATAGGAACTGTTGTCCCCGCTTGTAGTCCCGATGACGACGTTAGTGGAATTTGAATTTGACCTTATCGAAAATACAGCATGAAGATTATCGATTAAATCAACGTCATAGCTCGCTCGACCAATTCCAGAGCTGGGAATTCCATGAATATATCCACCCCAGACTGGATCACCATTTGAAGCTATATTGATTATAAAAACTGACGTTTCTAGGATTGTTGATGATGGCAGGATAAACTCATTCGCCGTGCCTTCATTAAATATTAGCTGTCCGATATATTGTCCATCTATTACAAATGATCCATCGCTTAATTCTCTGATTTTACTGGACGAAGTATGCCAGGGATGTTGGGGTGAATTTGAATACACGATCCATTCAAAAGTATGATTTGGATCATATTTAGCCACGAATATCCTGCCGCCATCATCTGCCGGAATCAGGGTTTCGTTGGGCTGACCTTGACCAAATACCACCGGAGTCCCTGTGGGGAGCATTCCCGCGATGATGAAAGAACCATCATCTAGTGTATGGATGACGTCGACACGGGCAGGTATTGGGGTGGCCGAGATGTACCTGGATGGACCGAAACCACGGACATTAACTTGAAGAGTCGAATAAGCGACTGTTTCGGGCCCATGACATTCGAGTGTATACAGGGTATTTCCTGAAGGCTGGACAATCAGGGATTGTTCCGATGTCCCAACCGGTTCGCTACCTGCCAAATTACCGTTAATCAGGCAGAAGGCGGCGCTCGAAGCTCGCCAGGAAAGCGTGGCCGTTTCGCCTTCAGCAATGGTGGGTGGGCCGTCAAACAGAAACCGGCTGCGATTTGTAACAAAGTCAAGAATCGATACTGGGGCGATTGAAATGGTGGTCTGAGCCTGCTGTGAGGAGATTCCGTTGAGACCATCGCATGTCAAGGTGTATGTCGTCGTGCGTAATGGAGTGATAACCATCTGTTCGACGACGTCATTGCCCGCACTTACAGAAATCATGCTTTCTCCATCGAAAAGATTACATGTGGAAAGGGAATATTGCGTGTACCACAGAAGCTGAGTAGCCTGGCCATAAAGGGTCTCATCTGGAGATGCGGTAAAACTGAGTATCTGGACATCAGGTACAACACCAGTCCCCGAAGCCTGCAGCATCGTTACTGCCGTGCTTTCCAGATACGAGAAGCTAACGGATGCGGAGCGGAGCCCGGCCTCAGTTGGCTGGAAGATCCAGTCGATATAGAAAATCTCGCCCGGACCGATCGGTTCTCCTGGCGGGCTGCTCGTCGTCAGGATATCGAAATCGTCGACATCGCCGGTCGAGACTATGGAATCAAGATCGATCGTGAGATCGCCCGTTCCCTGGTTCTGGCAGGTCCATATGATGCTGCCGGAGGTCTCCCCGACCACGACGGAACCAAAAAAGATGGTCTCGGCATCGCATACGAGCGAATTAAACTCATCCGTCTCTCCGGTCCCGGCAAGCGAGACCATGACCTTATCGGCATGGCCCTCGAATGCGATGATCAAAAGCGCCTGACGGTACCCGCCTTGCTGCGGGGTGAAATCGGCCGACAGGACGAGGTCGTCGCCCGGCGCAATCTGGGGGGATCCTGAAAGGGGTATGATGCTGAAGTCCGAGCCGTCTTGCAGGAACTGCGATGCCACCAGATCGATTTCAAGCGTCACGCTGCTGACGTTGGTGCAGGTGATAACTTCCGACGGAGCGGGCTCGCCCACGGGAAGCGGTCCGAAATCGACGAATCCGGGTTCACAGTCCAGCAATGCGACGGAGATGGTGACGAATTGCGATACCGGTCCGCCCTGTGGCCCGTCACAAACAAGTTCATATACCGTGGTCTCCGAGGGGCTAACCGTCGCTGTACCGCCCTGCGGATCGACCATTCCGACGGCGGGCAGGATTTCACAGGAAGTGGCATTGGCTGCGTGCCAGGAAAGCTCGGCTGTGTTTCCGGGCAAAATGACCCCAGCCGATGCCGCAAACGAACGGACCGTTACATTGTAATCCACAGTTACCGTGGCAGTTGCGGAGACACTGCCACCCGAATTCGCGCACTCAAGGGTATATGCCGTCGAAGTGGCGGGGCTGACGGGGAGCGGGCTGCCGACCAGCAAAGGCACCGGCCCCGACCCATCGTCCAAGGTGCAGCTGTCTGCGTTTATCCACTGCCAGGCAAGGGTTGCGGACTCGCCGGGGAATATCGTCCGGGGATTCGCTGCGAAATGTAATATTTCCAGATTGCGGGCCCCATAGCTCCATGTGTCACCATATAACCGGTCGTCTGCGGCGCCGGGCTCTGTTCCGCCGAACAGGAATGTCCGGTTCAGGGCCGCGTCGTATGCCATCGAGTGATCCCGCCGGGGTTCCGGGCCCGTGGAAGGCGTTGGGTTCCAGCTGGTTCCGTCCCATTCCCATGTCAGCGGCCCGCCACCGGCTCCGCCGAACAGGATCACGACACCGGCGGCGGAATCATGGGCCATCGCATGGCCGAACCGGGGTGAGGGGGAAGAACCGGCAGGCGATTGCTCCGACCAGCAACTGCCGTCGAAATGCCATGTATCGTTCAGCGCACCCGAATCGTCACGGCCGCCAAAAAGCAGGATCGCGCCACCGGCGGCATCATACGAGAGGGCATGATTGTCCCGTGGCGACGGCTGCGCCGGACAGGCAGATGTGTCCACCGGAGTCCATGCCCAGTCTCCAGCGGACTCGATGAGTTCCCATGTGTCTCCGAACCGGCTACCGCCATCCATCCCACCGAACAGGACGATGGTATCCCGGTTGTCATCGTAGGCGAGAGCATGACCTTCGCGGGCGTCCGGAACATTGCCAGTAACTGACAGTTCCAGCCAGGCGCCATCGGCATACAGCCAGGTATCTCCGCTTGTACCGGCGGTTCCCCGTCCTCCGAACATGATAATCGAGTCTCGAAGGGTGTCGTGGACGGCGGCGTGCTTGGTTCTTGGCGGCGGGCCGTCCCCCGCCACTTCCGTCCAGATTCCATCAGCCAGTTCCCATGTATCTCCGAGCAGGTCGCCATTTCCATTTTCGCCGCCAAAGAGGACAAAGACACCCTCTGGATCAGCCAGAATATGCCCGAACCGTGCCTCCGGTCCCGTAAGCGAGGCGAGGCTCCAGAATGCGCCGCTTCCGGACACCTGAGGCACATAATGCACCCCTGGATCGACCGGGCTCATGTCCGTCGACTGGTCGCTGTTCGTCGTGAGGTTTTGCCAGACGAGCCCGACAGCCTCGGCATTAGTCGCCATTTCTGTGTGGACCGAAGAGTCCAGCCCGGCGATGCCGTTGAAGCAGTCGCTTCCAGGATCGCTGCCGTCTTGCTTGAGATAGACTTTCAACGGGTCGGACTGGTGGCTAAATGTATCTCCAGAAATAACTATCGGGTTCTGTGCTGGTGATGAAATATCAACATTAGAACTGCTGGAAAAGGGCGTGCCGCCGGTTGGTGGAAATCTGATATGGGAATAAGTAGCGCATGAACCGGAAATATTCACGTTGCTTGTTTGCGCATCGCTAAATATTATGTCTCCTCTGGTAATAAGAGGTCGTAGTAACTTATTACCCCAAAAAATCGTGTTATGTATGTTTATTGAAGCCCGAAGTGGAATATTGATGACGCCTCCCTGAGAATAAGCTTCATTAAAAATGAAGGCGGTATTTGTTATCGTGAGGCTATAAGTTGCTGTTCCGAAACTTATTGCACCACCGTTACCCCCAGAAGGTATTCCGGCACGTGCAGCTTTGTTCGCTAAGAATACTGAATTGGTGACGCTGTTTCTTGCAGATCCTTCTACAAAAATCGCTCCAGCCTGGCCTTGTGAACGATTGTATGAAAATACAGAATCTCTGATACTATTATGATTTTGTAATTCGATTGCCCCAGCCAATTGATCGGCATAATTATAACTAAATATACTATCAGATATTATTAAATCTCTGTTATTATCGGCACCGCCACGTTTCAGCAATCCACCGGCACTGAAGCTTGCGCTATTATTTCGTATAACTACGTTTTCGATCACAAGCCCACTCCCTGTGGCCCAAATTCCCCCACCCCTTGCAGCATGATTGCCTAGAACGAGCGAATCACGGAATATAACATCTCGTAACACGTTGCCTTGTGCCACGTACACACCGCCGCCTCGCGAAGAAGGCTCAGTATCGGATATTCCACCAGGTGTTGGAGCGACCCCTCCAGAAATTACCAGTCCATTGAGTCGGGTGACAATCGGCAAATTCCCAAAAGTGGGAATCTCCACGACATGAACGCTATCATGGATATCCAGGTTACCGATAAGCCCACAACCTTCAATGCCTGGACCGAACTGTGTAGTGTCGAATGTATCTCCATCCAGAACTGTAGCAGCTGACCACAGCGGGAGCGCGTTATTGCGGACTGCAAATTTGCAATTACACTGTGGCCGCAACATTGGTGAAGTTACTACGGAGGTGTTGTAGACTTCATCGCCAAGCGGACAAGTGCCAGGAATTTCGTCAACCTCTGGGATCAGAACCGCTGGACGTTCTGAAATCAGCGTCTCGTCGCCGATAAACCCGCCGTAAACATCAACATTCGCCTGTGCTGTTAGGACCGGAGGTACTCGGTTCGTTGGCCCGATTATCCCGTCGGGAATTCTGGCAGTATACCGGCCGCGGGCGATCCACATCATGTCATACAGGTTACCTGTCGTGCGTAGTGGTAAATCATAAATATGCCGGTAAGCCGTGCACCAACTCCTGCCGTTCTGCCGGTCCAATGGCAGGGTCTGGTTTGCCCGCACATACCGGATGCCCGGCTGGGCATTGGAGCTGAACAGCGCAATATGGGACTGCCCCGCCTGGCCTGCGGAGTTCTGACATGTCAGCGCGTAGGTTACGTCATCCCAGGGTGTAACCGGAAGGGAGCCGCTGCTAACATTGCCAAGATGCTGCCCGTCATCGGGGATGTTGTACGGCATGTCCGGTTCACCGGTAAGACTGCTCGTAATCTGGCAGCTGACCGCGTTCTCCGTTTCCCATTCCAGCCGCGCGCAGCCCTGGCCGCTTTCAAAAATCTCGAACCGGATTATCACAGCCTCGGGAGCCTCGACGGTGACCAGGATGCCCGGCGGGTCCGTATCGCTCAGACCGTAGCCATCAGTGCAGATGTAGGTGACCGTATAGGTGCCGGTCAGATTGAACACGATATTTGTCGGATCCTGGTCGGTGGACGTGAAATCCTCCGGTCCACTGAACACCCACAGGTGGCTGAAGGGCTGGCTGTCATCGGGGTCCGTGCAGCTGGAAACGAAATCCAGCGCAACGCCAGCACTGATCGTGCGGTCGCCATCGGGCTGAATAATGACCCCTTCGGGCGGGGAATTGACAATCACCATCCGGGTGTCCGGAACGGGATCGGCAAAACCGAGGCCATCCATGCACAAATAAGTCACCAGGTATGTGCCGGGAAAATCGAAGGCAACCAGCCCGGGCGATTCCAACAGGGAGTCCGGAGCGCCACCGCCGAACGTCCAGAGATGATCGAACGGGACGTCGTCTTCCGGATCCGTGCATGTGCCGGTAAACTCGATACTGCCGCCGGCCGGAATGATCACGACTGGTTCGGCTGGCAGGCTGATCACTCCGTCTGGCGGACTGTTGACGATGGCAGTCAGCTGCGAGGGAATGCTGCCAAAGCCAAAGCTGTCGGTGCAGATGTACGTGATGACGTACGTACCGGTCTCGCCAAACTGGATGCTCCCCGGATTCTGGACTAACGAGTCCGGTGCCGCCCCGTTGAACCGCCATGAGTGCGTCAGATCGGTATCGCCGTCGGGGTCGATGCAGCTAGCCGTAAAATCCAGAACATCGCTGACCGCGATCAGTTCGTCGCCGCCAGGGGTAAGAATTGTCCCTACTGGCCGACGGTTCACGCGGACTTCCGCTTGGGCTGACACCGGCCCGTTATGTCCCTGGCACGTCAGTGTGTAGGTAGTAGTAGCATTTGGGGATACATCGAAACTTCCGGCGGCCAGCTCACCAGAATCCAGAACATGCAGAAGGACGCTGCCGGCCAGAATCTCGCAGGCATCCGCATTGATGGTGCCCCAAGAAAGAGTAGACGTGTCACCGGGGGCCACGATGTCCGGGTCAGCCTCGAAGACCGTTATCTGTACATCGAACGCACAGCCCGTACTCCCATTCAACGTAAGCAAAAATGCGGCGGGAGCGTTCCGATCGTTGAGCAAAACTATATCATTGCAACCGTCGTTATTGAAATCGGCAATCCGGATATCTTTCCGGTTGAAGTTGGAGCCGTACGTTATATCTATATCGAAATGAAAACTTGCATCACCCATACCGGGGCTGGTTGAAGATTCATTTCCCATAAAAACTGAAAGGGCATTGATATACCTGTACGGGTTGGTCTGAACTGTAATTGGCTTTTTCCCAATAACCACATCCAGTATCATATCCGGATTGATGTGACCGGTCGCTGAAACGCTTTCGTAGAATGGGCTAATTGTAAGTCCAGAATGGTTTTCAAGTGGCTGAAACGAGATATCTCCATTTCCACGGAATATGCCGCCTGTCGTGAGTATGTCCAGCGGGGCATATTCGTCGAAATTGGCAGGCGACCCGACGAAGGGCCCGCTGGGGCAGGTATTGCCAACAAAAGGAGCCAGGCATAAGGGCTGGGTCCAGGCGAGGTCGACGCGGCCACCGGTATTCCGGTAAATCTCCAGGATGGAACTGTTCGGTACGCTGATTGCTGCAATATCTGGCCTCGAATCGCCATTGAAGTCCGCTATGCGTATCTGGCTCAGCCATCCGTAGAGAGCCCCTGAAGTATCCGTCGATGACCGGTCGAGACGAACCGGGGCTGCAAACAGCCTGGCCGCGGTCCCAACGTTATACATAACGTACATGTGGATCCTGGGGCTACACATTCCACAATATACGACCGGACTTTGGTTTGTCATTAACATTACAAGATCCGGTTTCCCATCATTATTCATATCGGCGGTTTCCATTTGGGCCGACATGTTTGCGTATCCACCGATCCCGCAGTCACCGGTAAGATAATAAGGAGTTCCTCCGCAGTTGGTTATTCGCTCAAATGTCCCATCGCCAAATCCATCGTTGTTTGAATCCTGGCCCTTGAATATGCGGATCAGTACCTTATGACTATCGGGTGTGGAGAGTATTGAATTATAGTAGACAGCGATGTCAGGAATCCCATCGCCCGTGTAGTCAGCAATGTTTACGCCGGTGACAGGGCCTGTCCGCTGAACAGGCAGGACCGACAACAAATATTCGGAACTTGAGAACGTACCGTCACCCTTGCTGTCATTATCGGCATCGTTACCAAGGTACACTGTTATCCGGCCGTCGGCATCTCCGATAACTGCTCCGCCGCTTCCGACCACCATGTCCTGAATGCCGTCTCCGTTCAGGTCGCCAACCGCGAACGCCCCTGGCCGTCCAGCTGTAGTGAAGAAAATGAAAGGCTGGAAGGTAGTGAACGATCCGGTATCAAAAGTTATCAGTTCATCTTCTTCGTCGATATCAAAGCTTGTGACCAGAAATGGCGTATCTCCAAGAGATTCCTGGCCCAGCAGGTGTATCTCGGCGTCCGTTCCTCCAAAACGGAACCGGTCCATCATGCTAAACCGGAGATGAACCTCGGCAGGAATATCGAAGAGCAGACCAGCCGGACCAAATTCTACTGGTGGTCCAATGGGCGTCCAATCGAATGCTTCCGTATCGGGAACGATATCTTCATTTCTCACCCGTATAAAAATTTCTGTATCTTCATCGAGCGCACCCGGCGGAATGCAGATACCCGTCCCTACTATGGGAGAGAGAGGGTCTTCAACTTCAATACATCCGCCTGTATCCGCATCGATAACGGCAGACGCTTCCGGTGAAATTGCGTTTTCTACCACCAGCACAAGACTAGGCGGATTGCCGCTCTCCCTGGACGCGAATTCCACGAGGCCGCTCTGGCCTTCATTGGTCTTGCGGAGCAGCCAACCATGGTTCGGGACCGAGCCATCGAGAAATGCCTGCACGTCCGCCGTCACATCCCATGATACCGTGCCGGACTGCTGGTTCTGGATGAGGACGGTTCCGGTGGGAACCAGTTCCCACGGTCTTTCGCCACTGCCACCCATGTTCCACGCGGTATTGGCTGTGCAGTCTTTTGCTTGGTTCGATATGTTCGCGTCAATGGCACAGTTCCATGTGGCGCCCGGGCCATCGCCCCGGTCGCTGGGACTTATCCCCGCGACTTTTCCATTTCCTTCGGACCAACCTTGACGCATCCGGTGGGCATCCACCGTCCGTCCCGTGCTCCCCCAATTGTTTCCGTTATGGACGATATCCGCTTTTAAAGTGGCCGATATCAAGTTGCGGCCGCGTAGAGGGCCCTGGAGTTCCACTTGGCTAAAGTGAACCAAGGCACGGTTGTTGCCGGACTGCTGGATCCGCAAGAATGCCGCCCCGCCCTCGTTTGTGTTATCGGCACCGTTCCGGACATATGTGTCGGCCCCAGCGTCAATCGAAATCGTGACCGGATCGGCCGAAGCCGCTTGCGGAAGGACGAAAATTCCGGCAGACAGAAATCCCGCGAAAACAGGCAAAAAACGGCGCATGTTCCAGACTCCCCCACCGGAAGCGGTCCCCACCGCTTCCGGACGCCAGTTTGGCGGCATTCTGCCGCCGGATGATGTGTGGCTCTGGTGCTTATATATCAGTCTGCGGGATTCGGAGCAACGAAATTCTTGGTGTTTTCAGGTATCTAGAGGCATGGGGTCGGCCGTAACGAAGCCATATCCTTGGGAAATCCGGAATTCGGGCCCGCAGGAAAAGCGGTGTGGAGACGTCTGCCAACGGGCAGTTGGGAAAGAGCTTCAGGCCAGCGCCCCCTCGTCCAGAAAGCTGTAATAGGCGCTGCCCGGCGCGACGATGATGTGATCGATCAGCCTGATGCCGAGCAGCTTCGCCGAGGCAGCCACGTCCTGCGTGTACAGCCGGTCGGCGGACGACGGAGAGGGGTCTCCGGAGGGATGGTTGTGGCCGATGATGATTCCGACAGCCCCGGCAAGGATCGGCACCCGGAACAGCTCTGCAGGACCGGACTTTACGGAGTTCGTGCTGCCGATCGCCTCGACGGAGATGGCGAGCGGCTCGTTCTTCGTCGAGAGGGAGATCGTGACAATATGCTCCCGGTCGGTGTTCCGGATGAACTCCAGCAGCTTCACAGCGGACTGGGAGTTGGAGAGCCGTCCGGCGGGTTTGCCGCCGATGCCTTTCTGGCGCTCAAGGACGCACCGGACCCAGTAAACGGTTCCGGGAGTGACGGCGGCTTCCATGGCGAACTCCTTTTACGTTCTAGCGGGGCGGATGCATGGGCATGATGAGGATTTCGGTAGGTCCGGAAGGATCGAGAAGGCTTACCGGCTTCACGAGATAGGAATTGCCGTCTATGGAGTTCGTGCCGCCGTTCTCGCCGGCGATCACCACCGGTCCGTGAAGCAGCCTCAAGGCGTCCCTCAGGTACCGGAAGTTCATGTAAAACCTCGCAGGCCGGTTCTGGCTGATGCCGGACGACAAAAGAGTGGCGGAGCAGGTGTCGGGTTTATCCGGAATATCCGGCGTGATCTCGATGTGTACCGACTTCCTGTCGAACTGGAGCCGCCCGGAAGGCTCTTTCTTCCCTGAGCGCTTGGGGCGGTTTTTCATCGTCTCGGACCATCTGGCATAAAGGTCCGAAATGGCGGCGAGCAGTTCGCCAGAATCAACCGTCACGTTCCATTCAGGCTTCGGAAAAACATGCCGCCATTCAAGAAACTCGTGCTTCACAACAGGGATATGAAAACTCTCCCCATCGATGACGATGGCGCCGCTAAAAGCATCGGCGAGCGCCGGGCCGTAGCTCCCCTGGAAGCCGTAATTATAGACCTGCGGTTCGCCCTCGTGACTGGACAGGTCGATCTGGACATTGCGGGCGGTTTTCAGCTTCGGCAGGAGCGCTTTCAGCTCCGCGATGGGCACGATCGTATCGGCTTTCGGTAACCGGCTCACGTACTTTGCAAAGCCCACCAGCCGGTGGAGCGTGAGCCGGTGGCCGTCGGTCGTGAGTACGAGGATGTCGCTGCCGTCCCGTTCAAAGGCCACGTTCGAGAGCCGCATGGCGCGGTTGGCGTCCTCTTTCGAGTGGACCGCGCTGTGAGAAACACGCTCCAGTGCACGGTAAAGCGTTCGGGCTGGAGTGTCGTCAGGGGGAGCCCATCCGCCGCGTTCCACGACAGACCGATAAGCTTCCAACGCGGGCGCTGCGTGGGCCGTGGCCACCGGTATCAGGCGGATCTTGAGGCCGGGGACGTAGTTGATTTGTCTCGGCCGGCGGAGCCCTTCCACGCCCATCTCGATCTCGCCTTCGGCAACGAGGGCGATGGACCGGATATTCCCGGCTATTTCACCTGGTTCCGCCTGCGTAACCCCATCCCAGGCGAACTTTACCCACGCGGCGGCCTCGTCGGCCTTTGTCCTGTTGGCGTTGGCGGCCAGAGCGCCGCCCCAGACCCAGTCGCCGCCAATGACCCGATAAATGAGCAAAGGTCGGGCAGGGTTAACATATTCCATAACTAGTCCTCCCCGGGCAGCATGATCGTGATGACGGGCCCGGCGTCGTCGCCCGGTCCGGCAACTAACTTGAAGCCGTAGACTTTCTTCCTGCCCGCGCCGGTAATGGCCACGCGCGTGATGACGGTATCGGGCGAAAGCTGGCGCCTGTAGACGCGGCTCATCCAGAGGATGTCGTGGACGATTCCGGCAACGCTGTTCATGTGGTGCTTGCTGCGGACGGCGGCGTCGATGATAGCCCAGACGGCGGCCGTGCAGGCTATGGGGTATTTGTAGTGCTGGAGGCAGACGTCGGGAACGATTGCCGACAGATCCACGAGCGTCCCGTCGGCGATTGCCTGCGCCCGCGTATAGACGCTGACCGGTTTGCCCCAGAAGCCGTCGAATCCGTCGTCATCGCCGGGGTTCTTCCGGCCGCGCCACTCCGGCGGGGCGTACTGTACTGCTTCAGCGAGGTGCGCCGGGCTGATGATCGTTTCCCTGTCGAGAGCGGCGATGGAACGGGCGACTTCGATGATCCGGGCGGCATGATGGGTGCTGAAGGCGAGACGCACCTCGATTCGCTCCATGAGGCGAAGCGATTCCTTGCCGGACAGCACCTTTTCGACTGACGGCAAGAGTGCCCGCGCCGCCAGAATGTCGCGCTCGATTAGCCCTGGATCCGGACGCCTCGATGGGAACTGCTCCTCGTATTCTCCGCTGGGAGGGCAGACTTCCAGTGCCATGTCCGGGTCTTTTGCCGCAAAGAGAGAGCCCACGGCCTGCTTCGCCAGTTCCAGGTCCTCGTCACTCGCTTCATAAGGCTCATGGCTTGGGATCAATGCCATCGAGTGGCCGCCGGTGTGCGCCACATCGATTGCCCGGCGAAGGTGCCATTGACCGTAGAGCCGCAGATAGGCCGCCCGCTGCTGCGGGGTGAATATCCCGTCTTCGGTCACCACCGTCACGTCGAAGCCGTTCACGATGCCGATTTGATCGTCTCCCCAAGAGAACCGCCTTGGCGGCTTCGTCAGCACAATCCGGAGTTTTTCCTCCTCCATTACGATCATCCGTTCCACGTTCTGAGGCATCCCTGGCCACATGGCATTCAATCTTTGCCAGGTCTCGAACATCCGCCCGGCAAGCCTGTCGGCGGCCTTTTTGCCCAGAAGCTTTCCGCTCCAGATCCACTGGTTTCGGTCGATGCGGCATTCCAGTAACGGTTCGGACATGGCTGAATCCTTTCGGGCCGTTCAGGCCGGGTTCAGGAGAATCCGGCGCTCGATGCGGGTTCCGAAGCCGCTTAAGCCCTGCCAGACGGTCTCGCGGTAGCCGGGAGGATTGATGGGGCCCAGAAGGCCGCAAATCTGCCGGCGGTAATGCTCGGGGCCCGGGAAAGCCTGCTCGAAGATTTTCACCGTCTGGCCATCGACGGGACTGTAGGGACCGCCGTAGGCGCCGTTGAAACTGGAAGCGATGTTCAGGAAAAACCGGTCAGAACCGGATGAGGGCGGGATGGTCCCGATGTGGAAAGGATTGGCATAGTCGTCAGCCACCACCCGGCTGTCGTCGGTTTCCACGGGATTCGCCTGGTTTAAGCCGGTCAGGACAAACGCCTGGAGGAGGTATCCAGCCGTACTGAAACCGGTGAAGGTGAAGAAACCGAGGCCTGATGGAGGGTTTACCTGAAAAAAGACCTGGAGCCCCCGGTAGTCGTCCGACGGCGGAACGAGCCTTGTCATGGGCTGCCCGGCGAAACTGATGCTGCCCACAGGGCCGAGGAAGGTGTTATAAACCTCGTTGAAGACGAGAAAGGCGATGCGGCTTGGGCCGGTTCCGGCATTCAATGAAAGCGACGGATAGCCAAACGATATCCGCGTCTCGCTATAGCCGGCGAGGTTCACCCCGGGCGGGAGTTTTTTTAAACCCGCAACCGTCCGGCAGTGATAGCTCACTCCGTCGTAGTAGATGCGGACGAGCTGGATATTGTCCGGACCGGAAAAGTCGAAAACGGGTGAAAAACCTCCCGGCCACCGGCAGCTTGAGGGGAAATAGAGCGCCGTGGGAGAAGTGGCGCCGCGCCGGATGCGGAGCGTGAGATCGGATCCGGCAGCTGGTGGCGCAATGAACGAAAAGACCGTATCGACACCGGCCGTGACGGCCTGTTTATGGGAAAGCGTCCAGTCGACCGTCACGGCCTCGCCGGCCTCTTCCAGGTCCAGTTCCGGCGCACCGCCGTCCGCATTTTCGGATGTTCCAGGGAATCCCATGTTTCTTATACCGGCAAAAGCCACCAGCCAGAACTGTTTCCGATTCCGGAGCCCGAACCGCCGGTCGAGACGGCGCGGAAAGCAAAGGCCGTTCCGCCGCCAAGCCGCTGGGTCAGGAGAAATTCGTCCGCGTACATCTGGATATCTCCGCTCTCGAAGGCCGCAAAGTCGCCCTGAACAACTGCCGCTCCCCTGGTCCAGGTCATGAACGCCGCACCTGCGGCGGCGACCGTCCGCCGGACTCCTGTGAGGCGATTGGTGGCCACGAGCGGCTGGCCGGTCTGGACCCGGATCGTGATGGCGTTGTGGGTGCCTGTGGCCTGCATGACGGCGCAGTGGAAGACGAGGCGGTAGAGGCCACTTGTTTTCACCCAGTCGATCGAGCCGTCGGGCCCTGTGTTTGTGCCGGTCCCCGTGGACCAGCTTATTTGCGTTTCCCGGTGAACGAGGATTCGCCCGCCGGTGTTTTCAGCGCCATTGCCGGGGAATCCCATCTCGCCGGTCTCACCGGTCGCCAAAGAGCCTCGCGTGGATGGCGAGGTCGATGAAATTACCTGCGGTGAGCGTGCCGGTTTCCCTCAGGCGTATGAACCTCGGCAGACGGTCGAGATAGCAGGCAAGCTTTGCCGGCGTTCCATCAAATACCCACGGGGTACCGGACGGTATATCGATTGGAAGCCAGACGCGCTGCGGAGCTTGTGAAGCTTTCCAGGCGGCCTCGCTGGCAAAACCGGCCTCGGCCCAGGACCAGTTCGTCCCTTCCAGGGCCACCTGCCCGGAGTTGTACTGATCGAAATCCGCTCCCGTTCCGAAGCTCTGGATCATCAGGGAATTTATGCGATGAACCGGCGAGACCCAGACCTTCGAAGGCCCGAGCCGCACGTTTGTCAGTCTGTTAAGTTCCCAGAGCATCGGTTACTCCGCAGCGCGTCTTTTCTGACTACTCCAGCACCTTCATCGCCGTGGCCTTCACGTAGGAGCGGCCGGCGGCATAGGCCCCGGTCACTCCGGCGTTGGCGAGCAGCGCCGTGCTCACCGTACTGGCATCGACGTCGAGGTGGAGGCCGAACTTGCCGAAAATCGCCTTCACGACCGGCATCAGGATGGGCACGAGGATGGCGATCAGCGTGAGCCTGCCCTCGGATGTCTTGAGGCCGGGTTTGATGGTTTCCATGTTTGCAAACACTCCTTTTGGTGGTGGTTGAGGGGATGACGGTCCGTGGCATCAGCCAAAGACCGGGAACGACGCTTGAGGGTCGGCAAGAAATGCCGTGGCGACGAGAAGGCCGCGGTGGCGTCCGTCCAGACGGCTCCGGAGGAGGCTGTTGCCCTGGCGGGCCGCCACGAGACGGCCCCTCGCAAGGCTTTTCAGCTTCGGCGATGCCCGGCGGCGGAGATAACGGCGCGCATTTTCTGTCCGGGCGAGTTCGGAGGCCTCGTGGATCCCTTCCGACACACCAAGGAAAAACTCCCGCTGCCGGCTTTTGCCCGGGTGCGAGCCGGCGAGCTGCCAGTAGCGGTCTCCGAGCCGCCGGAGGAGCGTCCACTTTTCACTGTACCGGACACTGGCCGGGTTCCGGCGGGTTAAGGACTCTCTTGCCGCCTGCACCGAAGCCGCACTTTCCTTCGTGGCGGCTCCGATGCCAGAGAGGGCCGCGCCGGTTCCGCCAAGTGCTGTACCAGCACCCCTGAAAAGCGGCATTAAAGACACGGCGACGATACCGAGGGGGATGGTAATGACGCCCCATTTGGCGGCCGTGAGAAGAGTGTCTGCCTTCTTCGACCACGGCTGCCCGGTCCGTTCCCACTCGGCCTTCTCGTTTTCCTTCTTCTGTATCTCTTCCCTGGCCTTCTGGGCGGCCCGCTCGGATATAAGCCTTTTCGTCTGCTCGACCGGCGAAGTGAGCCAGTCGGTAAGGCCGGAAAGCTCAAGACTTTCCGGCATACGTCCAGACGGTCCAGATGGCCCGGACTCGCCGGGCAGCATGTAAAAACCGCCCAGACTCACGCAGCGACTCCCCAGCGGCCCGCAGGCGGGGCCACCTGGATATGGATGTGGTCGCCTTGTCCCACGTCATGGCGGATGGCCGTTTTATAAAGACGGTTTCCCTCGTAGGGGAAAGTTTCATTCAGGTGATCCACAAGCCCGGTGATAATCTCTTCGGAAAACCCTTTAATGGAAATATCCACCGCCCGGCCGTCCTCGTGCGGCGAGCGAATGGGTTCCCTGGCGCCGATGCTTCGGGCTTTCTGAAAAATGGCCTCCTGCGTCGCCCGGTCCCTGAGCAAACAGGTGATGGTAAGGGAAAGATTCAGGCGGGCGAGCCAGTCCGCCGCCTCGAAGATGAGCGCTTTGATGCGGCTGTCGATTTTTGCGAGGTCCGGATTCAGGGCGGCGGTCTTGAAACTGATGACGACCGGCATGGTTACCTCCTATGGGCGATGATTGCCGTTTGACGACATGGAGCGGTTCTCGAGGCGTTCGATCCGGCGGCGGTGATCGTCCATTGTTTCCTGGCCTTTTCGTATTTCGACCACGTCGCGGAGTATTTCGGCGATCTTCGATTCGATCTGCCACAAACGTTCGAGCAGCGGCTTCAGTTTCTGCTCGATGCGCTCGTCGGTGAAGCTGCGCACGTAGCTTCCGACCAGCACGCCCAGGATCGAAAAGAGGCCAGAAAAGAGGCCGACGGCCACCTTGGAGTTCAGGATTTCGAGCAGGTCCGTCATGGGGGTCATTTCCGTTTCCAGATGAGATAGGCGGCTCCCACGATGGCGAGCGGGATGAGGGGCATGGAGGCCTGGACGGCTGCCGGTGGGTTCGCGCCGGGGTTTGTGCCGAAGTCTTTCGCATACTGCCCGGCCCAGTACTGATACCGCTCCACGACCTTCTTCCGGGCGGCCAGAAAATCGGCCTCCCTGGTGAGCTTCTGGAGCCGCAGTACATCCGGATCGCCCTTCAGCGTGTCAACCATGCGATTGAAGGAGCCGGGACTGGACAGGGTGGCGGCATCTGCCCCGAAGCGCTTCAGGAGCCTCACCGTGAACAAAGGGCCGGCGTTGTAGGCAAACTGCACGAACCTGATCCTGAGCTGCGGATGAATGGGGACCTTAAGGTTCGGCGTCACGTACTTGTCGATGATCTGGGCTATGTAGCGGGTTCCGGCCCTGATGGCCGCCTCGGGATTCACGAGCGACGCGTGATCCACGCCGAGCGTTTTCGCCGTGGATGCGAGAAACTGCATCAGACCCAGTTCGCCGCCCGGGCCCCTTGCGTCCGCCCTGAAGGCGCTTTCCACGTGGATCATTCCCTTGACAAAATGGGGCGGGAAGTCCGGCCGCGTGGCGAACTGGCGTATCAGGTGGTCATACTGGTTGTTCATAGCTCGCCGAAGGTCCTGAAGATGTCGCGGGGGATGCGGGTGCCGCGGATGCGGGCATTGATGACGACGCTGTTTTCCCAGTTCAGGGGCGCTTCCTGGAAAATGCAGTAGACTTTGAGATTGTTGAGGCTGGAGCCCGTGCCGCCATGAACGCGGAAGGCATACTCGGCAAGCTCCATCCGGGGCGTCACCGTCAGCATTCGTTCGGACTTCGTCCAGGGATTGACGTTCGTGCCAATGACGGTTTCGTTAATGACGCTTTCGTAGGGGAAGTCCGGACTGTAGGCCTGGACAGCCGTGATGACGCCAGGGTCCGGTGCCGACAGGGTGAGGTTCGCAAAAAACGTGATCCGGCCCTTGCCCTTGAAATAGACCCGCTGCTCCAGCGGCGGTAAAGGCCAGCCGGCGGGTATGGGCGTGCCGGGCGACCAGTCGAGGATCTCAAACGGCGTCGATAGCGACCCAAGTACCGGATCGTCGGCATTATAGACGTCGTACTGGGGCAAACTCCCCTGCGGCGTCAGTGGAGTGTCACCGAACCTCAGGCGATAGGGCGGGAAAGGGGTCCCGAAAATCCTCAGCCTGGTCCCCGGCGCCAGCATCCGGCGAACCTTGAGCGAGAGTTTTTCCGGCCCGAGCGCGTGCATCCCCAGGATGCCAGTGCCGCCAATAAAGGCCGAGCGGGCCGGCAGCAGTTGCTCCTCGCCGGCGAAAAGGTCGATCCGCACGGCCCGGCCGGCGCGGCAGGCGATATCCAGCTCGATCTCGTGGCAGAAAAGGTGGCAATCGACCGGGACGGCGAAGTCCAGAAGCTGCGTGCGGCTATGGTCCTGAAGGTCGGCATAGGCGTAGCCGGTAAGTATTTCCGTATCGATGGCGCGGAGCAGCTTCCAGAGGGTCCCGAACGGAATATGTTTGAACCTTCCGCCGGTCACATCGCCAAAGATCACCAGTGGGCTTTTCATGATCTCAAATTCTTCCCGTCAAATGTTCCCCGACGGTGACGAGGGTGTGGGGGAAGTCGAAAAGGGAAAAGTTGAGCAAACCGAACCTGCCATCGATCGCCACCCCGGCCTTTGTGAAGATCGGGACGGGAAACTTTCCGAACGACAGGTGCGAGGCGAAACTTGCTTCCTGCATGAAGGGTGTGCGCCACTCCTCGGGAGGGCAGGAAAGCCGCATGGGGAGCGCGACGGAGGGGAAATGGCCCGCGCTGGCAAATACCCCTCCGGACCTTATGCCGGGTTCCATCGCATGGGGATACCGGGCCGATTTCCAGGCCTTCGTGCCGTCCTCGCCGCCGACCAGATAGCTGAGACCGTCCCACCGGTAGTCCCGCTGGAAGACAAACCGCGTCATCCCTTCGATGGCATAGATATCGACGAACTCGCCGACGTAGAAGAACGTCTCGTGGCTGAAGTCCTCTTCAAGACCGGCGTCCCGCCAGGCAAGATATATCTGCACCTTCGTCAGCCCCGGAACGTCCGACGTGATTTCGAGCGAATAGCCGCCCTTGACCGGCAGGTGTATGGGCGTATTGCCGGCGCCGGGCATCAGCATCCTTAAGCCAGCCGCAGGTTGCGTCAGCGCCGGTTTCCCGCCGATCGTCACTTCCTTAAACTGAAAGAAATCACCCCCGGAATACGGCCCGGCCGGCTCGGTCACGAGACGGCAGATGACGCTGTCACGCGGGAAATAGAGCTTCCGCGTCAGGCGCTTTGGCGAGCCTGAGGGATTGCTGAAGTCGAGCGTCTGATAGGTGACTTTCACCAGGGAAAATGCCTTTCAGAGCAGGCCTTCGAGCAGCGAGACGCCGCAGAGGACGATCTCCGGGATGTATTCGTTTCCGCCTGGAAGCCCTTCCGGCATCTTGATGTCGATCTTGAGGATCGAACTGCCAGGTAACTCCACCGGGACCATGAGCGGGGAGAAAAACGCCGCCGTCGAGCAGACCGACGGCGCGAAGACGTAGCTGGGCAGCAAGGCCTCCTGGCGGCTCGGATCGCTCACCTTCATCCGGAACGGGTACTGGAGCATTCTTTCCATGTCCGTCGTGGCGTAGCGGAAGCCGAAGAGCACGAAAATCTCCTTCTGCGGGATCGTCACGACGGTGCTGTGCTCGCTCGCCGCCGTGAAGGTTCCGGTAAGGTCCGTGAAAGCCGCCGGATGGAACGAGGGCTGGATGATCTTCCGGGCGCCGTGCTTCGCACGGATCCTCTCGAACTCGTCCACAAACCACTTTGGATACTGCTGCGTGAAGTCCATGACCGGTTTCCTTGGTAAGGAGGGGCCGGACCGGGCAGCGAAGGCTGCACCCATCTTGGGCGGCTAGCGGAGCGTCCGCTGCCCGGTCCGGCAGGAGGAGGGAGGGAGTGGCGAACGTGAGGTAAAGCCCTGAGGGTTTTTTCTCAGTTCGCCAGAAGGTGCGCTGTAATGCCAGTTACCCGGCCTGGCGGATCCAGGTGGCATCGAGCTCAAGGACCGTGTCGAGGACGCAGTCGGTATAGACCGGCGTGCCGCCGTTATGGAACGAGCCGGTATCGACGTTCATCTCGATCAGGTACTGGATGCCGCCCTCGATCACGACGGGGCGCTTGAATGTCCGGAGATTGTTCGCCTCCGGATAGCCATTCGACTCGTCGCGGATATTCACAACGTTGGCTCCGCCCGCCGGGGGCAGGTTTTTCAGGAGCTGCGTCACCGTCGTCGACTGGTCCACCTTGTAGGAGACCGTCGCGTGGTGCAGAAACCGCTGCACCATCGAGAGGTAGCCGCTGGCCGACCGGTCGACCGGCGCCGCGCCGAGCGAGTGGATGAGCACCTGGCTCATGATCCCCCGGAGCAGAACGAGCGTCGTCTGCGGCCACTCGCCCCACATGTCGAAGTTCGTGTCCTGGGCGCCGGGCTTGGGCACCTCGCTGAAGAAGGCGTAGCGCGACGTCTGGAGGCCCGCCGGAGTCCCGATGTCCACATACCGGCGGTGGAACCACCGGACGTTCTCGATCTTGAGCCGCTCGAAGGGGATTCCCTTGCGGCGCGCCCAGTCGCGAATGACGTTTTCCTCGTCGAAGCCGCCGATGCGCCTTGTCTTCTGCTCGTCGGCGACGCTTTTCCGGGCCGCTAGCCGCATGAGGCGCCCCTGGCGCACCAGGTGCCGGGCGACCTTCTTCTGCTCGGCCGGGGGCATCGCACCCAGTTCAGGCTCGATCTCCCTCATGCCTTCGTCGCCGTAGAGGCCGTGGAGCTGTCCGTAGAGATTGTCGGTGTCGTTCATGACTGTGGTTTCCTTTGGTTGGGGTGGTTCAGTTGATGTAGAGCGCCCCGAGATGGAGCGGCTCACTGGCTGCAATGGATGTGGGACCAGCGGGATCGGTGTCGGCCGGGTCAAGAAGCCTTTCTTCGGCTTCTCCTAGACCGCGAAAAAGGGGTTCACTGGCGGGGGCGACCTGCGGAGAACCAAGTCCGCGGAACAGCGGCTCACCGGCCGGGGCCACCTGCGGAGCGCCCAGATCGGCGGCCTTTTCCGTCAGCATCCGGTCGATGGCGGGATTCGTATCCAGGTCCTGGAGGTCAGCCGAAAGGCCTTCGGTGAGCGGCAGCGGATCGACATTGAAATTGAGGCTGATGGGAGCAGAATCGGCCGGATCCCCAAGGAGCCTCAGCCCCGCACCGGGTTTTATCTTTTCGATGAGCTGATTGACGGCCGGGGCCACCGCCGTCGCCACGGCTGCTCCCTGGACGAGAGTCTTCAGCGTGGAGTCCTTTATCGCCTTCCCGGCCGCGCCGAAGGCGATGGCCGCAAGACCCGCCTGGATGGCGTGCGAAACGACCGTCGGCTTTCCATCCGGCCCCGCCTCGGGTTTCCTGAGGACGTTCAAAAGGACCCGCTTCACGAGCGGGATGCCGAGCCCCAGGGCCACGAATACCATCAAGGCCTCGCCGGCGGTTTTCGCCATCTCGCCAGCTCCGCTATCGCCGCCGCCAAAGAGCGGGTTCTGGCGCGTCTGTTCCGAAGGCCGGGTAAAGGGCGGGAACGGCGGACGGTAGCTTGTTGCAGGCGAGGGCGGCTTGGGGCGACGGTGCTTTTTGTGCGATTTCGATTGCTTTGCCCTGGGCCGTGCTCCAGGTGCGGGGCGTGGGGCCATGGGACGAGGCTGCGCGGGGCGGGGCGTCACAGGAGCCGGCTGCACCGGGGCCGGAGGGGGCGGTGCCGGGGGGCGGCGGCGCGCCATTTTCGGCCGCCCGGGAGCGTCCTGTGGTGCTGTCACGATGATATACTGCGGCCGGGTCTGGCTCCGCTCGACCTTCGCGTTCTGCCCAACGTTGAAATAGACCTTCTCGCCTCCCTTGAGGCGCTTGGTGTAGAGGGCCGGATTGGCAATGACGCTCCCAACGAGCGGGGCGGGGTTCTTGCGGGACTTCTTGCTGGGCATGGCGGGTTTCCTTTTCAGGGGTGATTAGTGGTTGGTTCTCCGGGCTTCGCCAGCCAACTGGGTGAAGCGTCTACGCTTCAGCCGGCGATGCCCCGGCGGGTGATGGTGTACGAACCTCCTTCGAGAAGGAGCAGCTCGCCGGGATTGACGAAAAGCCTGGGAAATTCAGGCTCAAACCTGTGGTGATAGTCGGCCGCCGAACGGCAGCTTGCGGGGTCAATGCACTTGTCCGACCAGTAGACGATATCGGTGAGCTGGCCGAGGTATTTCGTCTGGCCATATTTCCGGGTCGTGACCGAATCCAGAATCCGGCGGACCGGGAAGCCGTTGAACTCCTGGAAGTTCGAGAGGACAACGGACGAGATGGCCGCGTGCGGAAGTTTCGACGGCCTTGCGCCGTAGGCAAAGACAAGTTTCCTGTTCGGAGCCTGACAGACGAGGACCGCCCGCTTCGGGGTGTAGGATATCTGCCGGTGGTATCCGTCCACGTAGACGAGCCCCTTGAGAAGCCCGATGAGCGAGAGCTGGACGTTCGCACCCACGCGCGTTTTCGCGGCCTTCCGGGGCGGCGAGACCGGCGTTTTGTCAGCGGCAGCAGACGGCGCGAGAGCATCTGCCGGATTCATCCGCACCACTTCCGCCTTCTCTTCCATGACCGGATACGGCTTCATGCACTTGTCTCTTTCGGCTTCGAGGCCCAGCGGTAGAGTTTCCACGAAAACCACGCGGCAAGGCCCGACAGGATATAAATGCCCGGATCGGTCCCCATGCCGGTGATCCGGTCGGCTTCGTTGGCGGCGATGACGCCGTCCAGGTCCTTGAGGATTTCAGGCTTCCCAGCAACGACTTCCCGCACCCGGCGGAGCGTCTCCGCGTGCGAGTGCTGCAGGCTGTCGATGAGAGCCAGTGCTGTTCGAACCCGGCTCTGGAGATCGAATATCCGCCCGGCGAGCGAGGTGACGGTGCCGTCGCCGAGATTGAGAAGCGGCTCCAGGGGAAGCTCGCCAGAGAGGTTCCGGATGCCGAGCGGCTCCAGATCGATCTTCACGGCCGGTTCGGAGCCGAAGTTGCGGTCGATCCAGGTTTTCAAGTCAGTCCTCAGGGCCGTCTCGTCGGCAATGATCCTGTCGATCCTGCTCTCAAGCTCCCTGATCCCGGTGCCGTAGGCGAGCCAGTCCACGCGGATTTCCGGATGACGTCTGGCAAACTCCCCGATCCGCTGCGTCTGCCGGGCCAGAACCGACTGGTTCCGGAGCAACAGCACGATCCTGGCCTTCGTGTCGGCCAGACGTCCCACTGCCGATGTGATGAGCCGGATCATGTTTTCCTCGCAATCAGCCAGGCGAGCATTCCGAGCAAACCGGCTCCGGCGAGAAGTTCCCCAAAGACCGTCTTTTGCGGCTCCGTGTTTCCAAACTCCTCGTAGTCGCCGGAATAGTCCTCCTCGTCCCACGCGCCGTCATCTTCTGTTAACGGATAGGGATAAACCGGCGGTCGATATGCTGGAGTGGAATAAACCGCCGGAACCGGCACAATGGGCACTGGCGGCGTGGCCGGTGAAGGGACGGCGTGAGCGGCGGCGCCCGGCGGCGCAAAAACTGCCTGTCCAGGCGGCTCCGGCGCAGTGGCCGCCGGGGACGCCTGGACCATCTGCGGAACCTGCACGACGACCTGCGGCACGGCTGGCGGCGGCAGATAGTCCGGAACGAAAGCCGTCTGGGTAACCGGCGACTGTGCCGGTGCTATCGTCGCCTGTCTTTCCACCGGCGGAATCAGCGGCTCCACGACGGGTTCCAGGCTTTTGGGAGGCTCAGCTGCTGGCGCAGCCGTAACAACCGGAGTCGGCGAAGCGGGCGGCAGTGAAACGGGCGACGGGGAAACGTGTGGCGGCGCAGTCACTGCGGCCGATTGTGCGGCCTGCGCCGCTGACCGGGCTTTTGCGAGCGCTTTCCGCTCGGCGATCAGTTTCTTCCGGCTCGCCTGGATCTGTCTTAATTGCCTTGCCACCGGCGGCGGGAGCCGCCGTTGGGCCACCTTGCTCACGCGCCCCAGGTTCGGATCGCCAAGCGGCGTGAGTTCGTTCGGACACGAAAGCCTTCCGAACAGCTCTGCCAGCGTGCCCAGCTCCCCTGCCGAGAGATTCTGGCGCATGAGCCAGTCATCGATCTCGCCGTCAGACTTTTGCGAAAGCGCGCCGGATGACCATGGAAACACCAGCGACCTGGGGCCGATCCGGACTGACAGCGTGACGGGGCGGGAATTCTTCATCGTGAACGTTTTCGCTTTCAGGAGTCCCGGGTGGCGACGTACGCAAGGCCGCCGGCAGCGGCGAGCCCCCCGCCCATGAGGAGGTAGTTACGGCCGGCTTCGGCCTTCACGGCCGGAATGGCATCCGGGGTGTCGGCCTTGACCTCCGCCCTGGCTTTGGGAGCCTTCGGCGTGCGCGGCGCCTTGGAAGCCCGGCCGGGCGCGGCGGCCTTCTTCCCCGCCATCGCCTTCCCGCCCTTGTAGGCTGCAAGGGCCGCGATCGACGCGCCGCCGGTGATGGGAGCGGCGACGACGGCCAGCGGGGCGGCCACTTTCTTGAGCCCCTTTTTCACCTTGTCCCAGAGGCCGGAGAGTTCAGGCGATTTATTCGAAAGCGCCCCTGCCTGCTCCAGCCGGTCGAATCCTGCCTCGACCTGGAGGATCTCCTCCGGAGTCAGGGTCTCCTTGAGCTGGCGGAACCAGTTGTCCCATTCGGCGTCCGAGACATACGGAATATCCCGGACACTCCAAGGCACACGGATTTCCTTTGAGCCTACCTTCATCGAGATCACCTTCGGCGGCCCGGCGAACAGGTCGCCGAGAAAGTTCCCGAGGCCGTAGGCTGGGGCTGTGCTCGTTTCCTTCAGTGCACCCTGTTCCAGGACGTCGAACTCCCGCCGTGCGGCGAAGATGCGCTTGAGGCCAAGTCCGTCAGCCACCGTGGGATCAAGATCAATCCACTGGTCCTGTCCGTCCTTCCGGTAACGGGCGGCGAGAAAGACGTGAAAGAACTGGTCCGGCGCGTTTCCGACAATGACGATACGCACTGGATAGCCAATGCTCATCAGCAGCGTCCCCAGAAGCATCGCCTGGCAGTCGCAGTCCCCGTGTCCGAACAGGACCGTGACGAGCGGCGTTTGTAGCCATTCGTGGTTCTGGGGGTCGCGGGTATACCGGACGTTCCGCCGGACCCATGAGAAGAGCGCCGTGATCTCGCCAAGCTGGTCGTACTCCCTGATCTTCGCCCGCGAAATCACGTCGCGGGCGAACCTCGCCAGCCGCGTCGAATGGCTCGTCTTCCACATGACCAGCGCCATGTGCGCGAGCGTGATCTTCGTCCCCTTCATGCCCCGGGACATGTTGTAGGGGATCTGCCGGACCGGGATTTCAGGAATGTTCATTTGCCGTCACCTCCCTTGAGGGCCGACAGGGCCTCGCCGAGGTATTTCTGGACGTCGGGCTGGCGGAACCGCTCGGTGAGGTCGGGGCGTCCGATGGACGCTCCAAACGATGTGATCTGCTCGACGGTGAGCTGACGGGCGGATGCCATGAACTCCGGGGTCGTTCCGGCGGTGAGCGCCGTCAGGAATTCACTCACAGGGCGCTTTTCTTTCACGCACTGCTCGACGCCGCACAGGAGGGCCTCGACTACCGTGGCGGGGTTCTGAGGGGCCGACGGGGCAGGGTGTACGGCTGCGGCCGGCGGTGCGACGGAAAGCCCCGCTGTTTCAGGACCACCCGCAAGGCCGCCGGTCAGGGCCTTTTCACCTGTGAGCACGAACTGTTCAGCTACCCGGCCAACCGAACCCTTGATCGTGTCCAGGAACTGCTGGCCGAGAGATGCGGCTGGAACAGGTTCAGGGGATTCCGGTAAAAACTCGTCGTCATCGTCCCCGGAGCCGTCGTCATCGCTGCCACCCGTCATCGAAGGCATCGGGAAAATGGACGGCTGGAGCTGTTTGGCTATGTCTAGCAGCTTCCCAAACGAATCGATCGGGTCTGAGGCCGCCGCTGGCGCCGGATTCACCCTGGGAGTCTCCAGTGCCTTGCCAATCAGTGTCATCAGCGTCTGGTTCTGCTGGGAAAGAAGTCCCAGAACAGCCGCGACGGACGGATCCGACTGCTTTTCCGTCGCCTTCGATTCCAGAACCCGGATCACGGGTTCGAGAGCCGACCGGACCATTCCGGCGATATCCACCTGCGGCTGGGCCGTTTCCCTGGGGCGCAGTTCAGCCAGAAGCTCGCTCCTGATCCGGGACGTCAGGCCGGAAAGATCGACAGGAACAGGTTCCCCGGCGGGCGCTGGAGCTTGCGTATCTTCCTCGTCGTCGCCTGAAAAGGCGCCGTACGTCTCGATGTCGCACACGCCCGACTTGAAATATTTCCCGCTGTTCCGGATTTCCCAGTGATACTTGCCGTCGCCATAGTGCTCGCCGATCACCTTTTCGAGATCAAAGCCGTCCTCGAACATCCAGCGTTCCAGGGCAATTGCCCGGATGCTTTTCAGACCCTCGCCCCTTCTGAACCGCCGGAGGCGAAGGGACAGCTTGCCACCAGTGTTACCGCCGAGGGATTCGGCGATCTTGCGGAGCACCTCCTCGTCCTCCGGCGTGAGCGGGGACGCGGTGGGAACTGGTCTGGACGGCCTGACCGGTTCCCTCACAGCGGCCGCGGCCGTTTCGTCCGCTTCTATCGTCTCTTCTTCCGGTCCAGCTGCTTCCGGCTGGTCCAGATACGGGAACGCTGATTCCGTAGACATGCAAGCACCTCACGGGTGTGCACGGAGAGAGCTTTTGCGATTTTTCCGGCTTCGACCTTCGTGGGGTTGATCCGGCCGGATTCAATTCCAGACAGCGTCTGCCGTCTTAAGTCCGCCTCGATGGCCACGGCCTTCTGGGAGAGTCCCAGCCGCCTTCGCAAAGTCCGTATGCTCTCCGCACACTTCATGTGAGGAATCATGCAGACTCGTCATTTGCTCAACAATGATACTTTTGGGCGGACATCCAATTACGCCGCCCACTTCTCGGCGAACAGTTCGGCCTGGCTGAGAATGATATGGGAGATACTTGAGGGGTACTACCGTCCTTCTAGTTCGGGATAGCTATCAGCTCCAGTGGAGGACCATCGTCAGGACAGACGAACGCACGGAACGGCCGCTGCCGTTGGCGTTCCCCAGTACCGAGGATGAGCATTATCGGCTCTTTACAGTCGTAATCCTTGGAATTGTTAATCTCGATCATCTGCTCAAAGTCGTCGCTGCTCGGTTCGATATGGGCAACGGGGTGGAAATGCCACTCGCCAAGGTAGTGGGTGCGCTCCACTGCCCGCCAACGCTTATGGAGCATCTCCCGAAGGCCGTTCACGCCTCGCAAGAACCACGAACGACCTCGCCGAGAATCCGATGGAGGCGGCGTCGCTTCGTACACGGTCGCCACTGATAGGTCCGCAGAGTGGCGGCCGATTAAGATCCCTCCGGTTTCTGAAGAGCCCGCTTCGCGGCAGTAACGATCCAACGCATTGATCACAGTATCCGGGAGTTCCACCGCAAACCTACCACCTTCGGTCTTACCCTTCCAGGTCATCATCGCACCTACTTCGGCGGGGCGTTCTCAGGGGCGAACCCTAGGAAACCGTCATCGGACAACGACTGCACAAACACGCGGAAACGAGCGTGAGTGGGTCTTTTGTCGATGAGCGTTTCCAGCTCCTTCACGCACGTCGCCGCCGCCAACGTCACGTCGTCACAACGAGCCGGGAATAACGGCGACCAACAGCCGGCTCCCTCCAGAATTTCCTCGCAGTGCGCTAACGTCGCTGCCTCGTGCTCTAGCCATGGTTGAATATTTTTCGTGAACTT
>JAHCIT010000014.1 GCA_026129095.1 Deltaproteobacteria bacterium | reverse complement strand
AGCCGCCGGAGCCGACGCGGACCTGATCAACTGACACCAGCTTCGGCGCTTCGCCAATCTGGAGCCTCTTGAGCCGCCGGAGCCGACGCGGACCTGATCAACTGACACTATAATAAGGCGTAGCCGTGAATGGGAAATAGAGTGCCGCCGGAGCCGACGCGGACCTGATCAACTGACACGTTATTGGCTACGTTGACCGTCCACCTGTGGAGCGCCGCCGGAGCCGACGCGGACCTGATCAACTGACACTATCAGGCCCATTTCAACCCGCTTGCGCTGTTTAACGCCGCCGGAGCCGACGCGGACCTGATCAACTGACACCCGCCGTCGAGCATCTCGGCGAAGAGCGCCGCCTGGCCGCCGGAGCCGACGCGGACCTGATCAACTGACACGACGGAAAGCTCCACGTGCATCTGCTCCAGTGTCAGCCGCCGGAGCCGACGCGGACCTGATCAACTGACACGGACGCCCTGGAGATCGAGGCGGAGACGCCGGGCGCCGCCGCCGGAGCCGACGCGGACCTGATCAACTGACACTTCTCGTCGTTAAACAGCGCAAGCGGGTTGAAATGGCCGCCGGAGCCGACGCGGACCTGATCAACTGACACATTTGTTTTTCCCGTTTGTTGGCGATTTCCCGGCGCCGCCGGAGCCGACGCGGACCTGATCAACTGACACTTCATGTCGCCCGATCTGATCAACCAGTTGCGAGTGCCGCCGGAGCCGACGCGGACCTGATCAACTGACACCGCCAATACATGCTACACGCGCTCCTCGACCGTCGCCGCCGGAGCCGACGCGGACCTGATCAACTGACACGCCGACTGGCCCGGCGGCGGCACGCTCGTCGCCCGCCGCCGGAGCCGACGCGGACCTGATCAACTGACACTTGTTACGAGTATACCCGTGACGAAAGGGGTAGAGGCCGCCGGAGCCGACGCGGACCTGATCAACTGACACTTTTCCCGTCTGCGCCGCGCTGGTAGGACTGGATGGCCGCCGGAGCCGACGCGGACCTGATCAACTGACACCAGGTCCCACTGCCCGTGGGCGATCAGGTGGGCGACCGCCGCCGGAGCCGACGCGGACCTGATCAACTGACACCCTGTGTCCGTATCGCGTGCAGCATCGCCGGGAGAGCCGCCGGAGCCGACGCGGACCTGATCAACTGACACGCCCGGACGTGGACGGCGTTCTCCTTCGTCGACGCCGCCGGAGCCGACGCGGACCTGATCAACTGACACAGGCGGCTCATCACGTCGAAGGGGATCAGAATCCGGTGCCGCCGGAGCCGACGCGGACCTGATCAACTGACACGACGACGGGCTGATCGCCACCCTGAAGGGCGAAATGCCGCCGGAGCCGACGCGGACCTGATCAACTGACACACCCGACTAGCACAGGGGCCACTACCATCAACTCCCGCCGCCGGAGCCGACGCGGACCTGATCAACTGACACAAGAAGAACGGCACCCCCGCGAGCTGGCACTGATCGCCGCCGGAGCCGACGCGGACCTGATCAACTGACACGTCGAGCTGGACGCAGGGGCCTCCACGGAGGACGGGCCGCCGGAGCCGACGCGGACCTGATCAACTGACACCACGGGATCGGGGCCGCTGCAAACTGTTTTTGCCGCCGCCGGAGCCGACGCGGACCTGATCAACTGACACCTGTCTCCGGACCGTCGTCTGCTCCAGTTCCCTCGCCGCCGGAGCCGACGCGGACCTGATCAACTGACACCCCAGCTTCGCCGCGATCCCGGCGGGCGGCTCACCGGCCACCGGCAGCGGCGCTCCGTTCCCGTTAAAACAGCGCGCCCGCCGTCACCGATGGCCGAATGGAAGAACAAGCGGACCGGCGACGTGGAGCTGGTCCCCAGGGGAGTGACCCCGGGCTTCGACACCAATCCCGGCAAGCTGCGCGTCGAGTCGGCCTACCGCCTTCTCACCGACAAGCTCGAGGGCGCGCCTGCGATGATCGCCCAGGTGGCAATCCGGGACGTGGTGAACGGACGGCTCTTCGACGACTGGTTCCATTCGGAGTTCCCGAAAGGGGAATTTCCGGTGCTCCGCCTGTCGGATGAAGCCGCCCAAGCGATCGGCGCACGCCATCGTGTGGCGGCTATCAACAGTGGTATATCTTGGAAGCAGCGCGAGAAGCATCCTGAACTCAAGATAGAGGACTACCGGATTCTACCGGAGCTGGGTGAACACCCCGACTTTATTGTCAGGCAGAAGGCGACTGATGGTAAGGGGGAGCGTGTAGCTGTGATCAGGTCCAGCGGTAAGACCTATATGGCCGTGGTCCGTGCCGAGAAAAGCGGACAGGCGACTTTTGTCGTTTCATTCCGCAGATCACGAGATATCGACGTTCAACGGCTGCTCCGTGACGGGACAGTCCTATACCGAAAGCAGGGTGGGTGATGCCCAAGGCTCTCACTATCGTCCAGCCTTGGGCATCACTTATCGCCGATGGTTTCAAATCATGGGAGATGCGCTCGTGGCCCACGAGCTATCGTGGTCAGTTGCTGATCCACGCAGGTCGCGGAAAACTGACGAAGCAGGCTCGTACGGCCAACGCCGAAGCGCTGCGGACCTGGATGGCCAGGACCGTAAATCCAGAATTCACCAAGGCAGCCTGCTACTTCGACCGGACTGACCTACCTATTGGTCGCATCGTGGCCGTCGCCGACCTAGTTGGCTGCCATAGGATCACCGGAAGCTGGAGGACAAGCCCAGCGGAAAGGAAACGGGTGCTCCTCTATGGATTAACGGAACCCGCTGTCGGTGAAGTCTTATTTGGCTGGGTTTTGGCGAACGTCCGGAGAGTGGACGGCCCGGCGTGCAAGGGGATGCTCGGATTGTGGACGCTGGATGAGGTTGTCTCAATATGAATGCCGGACGCACGGTAGGACTCCCACCCCTACATGCTGCCTACTCTCGTAGGCCACGGCAGGGAGATTCACCGTGTCGCGCACGCCCGGCTGAACATCAATTTAAGGCCGTTCGAACGGCCTGTAAAGGCCGAAGTTCGATCTCTTATGGAGGTCGGAGTTCGGCCGGAGTTCCACGAGGTCGAAGTTCGGCCGGAATCGCTGGATGTCCTTGTACCGTGCGGGAACCGGGACGATCCGGGTTGGCCGTCCGCTGCAATTCCTGGTGATTCGGCGGCCGTCGTCACGATGACATCCGCATCCGGTGTTCCAGTCTCCAGGTCAGGGGTGGTTCGCCGGATCAACATGCCTGGGGCATCCGGGCATGGGAAACTCCGGCAGCCAGTCGCGCAATGAGCACGCCGGGGGTAGCAGCTTCATGCCTCGCCCCAGGTTGTGTACCCGGCGAAAAGCGCCCTGCAGCCGGCCGCAGGCCGTCACGGTTCCGGCAAGGGGCGACGCAGCTCCGGTGTGAGTCCGGGAAGCGCCTGGATTCCGGCGGTTCGGGCGTGGCGGGGGCAAGACCCGCCCGTGTGAATTCCGCGGAAAAAGCGGCCGGGCATAATTTCGATCTTGAAACTATTCCGGAGGCGGGCTATATTTCCGGTGGTGAAACTATGAGGACAGGCCCCAAATGACCGAAACCCTCCTGGACAGCGAGACGGTCTCCAGAATTCTGGATATCAGCTATCCGAAGCTCATGCGCCTGGTGCGGGCGGGCTATGTCCAGCCAGCCACCTGGACAGGCAAGCCACGCACGCCCGTCTGGTGGACCCGGAATGATATCCGGCGGGCGGAGATCGCCAACAAGCTTGTCGAGATCGGTGCCCGGCACGAGGATATCCCGATGCTTCTGGACCGGTTCTGGGGCTATTTCGAATCCGGATACCTCCCCATGTGGGTCGGCGAATTGGGAAAACCGAAAACCGGCGAACCGTTCATGGGTTACCTCTGCATCTACCACGAGGGAGGAATGACGATTACGGGGAAGGAAAAGACCATCAAGATCGACGGCGAGGTCGCCCGGCAGATGGAGGTTTATTCCCTTCCGTTCGAGTGGGTGAGGAGGAAGCGCCGTGGAAAACGCTGAACAGCTCTCCCCGGGCGCGATGACCGTCTACCGGCTGCTGTGCGAGCGGTGGAACGGCCACCCGCAGGCCGGCAGGTTCATCAGGGCCGTCAAGCAGTCCTTCGATGCCGCTGGCTACTTCATCACGGGCGACGAGTTCGGCGAGATCATCGCCGAGCTTCACAAAAGCGGTCTCGTGCGATTCCAGGTCCGCCGGGACGCCATCGGGCTGGTTCCGGTGCGCAGGTTCCAGAACCTCAGGCTGACCTGACTGGATACCCCCCGTCATGCCGCACCGGAACCCCCACCTGGACAGGACCGAGCTGGAGCAAGCCATCCGGAAACTCGTCGAGGTTCTGGAAGAGGGGCTCGATCACGGGTTTTTCGACTATTCGGTCACCGGGGAGATCGTGAGGGGCGGTATCCGGTGCGTCACGGTCAGGGCCGGAAAGAGCTACCGGTTCCTGATCCACCCGAAGGCCCCGGAAGGCCAGGCGTGCGACTCCTGACACGGGAGCGCCAGATGGAAACACCACCGATTCCTGTCACTGGAACGAACGGCACGGGCGGCAGAGGCCGCGTGAGCGTCCCCCATGGAAACAGACCGGAGCGAATTCCGCCGGGCGCTGGTCCGCATCACGGGCCGGATGCCGACGGAAAAGGAAACGGGCGAAGCCCGACGGCGCGTCAGGGAACTGCTTGAAGTGATTCAGGATATCCGGGACGGCCGCAACGGGATGCGCCGCGAGAAAATGGCTGTTCCGTGCCAGAGGCGAAAAACCGGTTGACGTTTGGCCGGAACTGCCGGATGCTCGCAGGCTGACTTTGGGAGGCGAAACATTCATGGCAACGATATCTTCAAGAGCCTTCGGCTTCGCCCGCGTGAGTTCCGAGGACCAGGCACGGGGCGGCATCTCGCTCGGCCTCCAGACCGGTTCGATCAGGGCCTATTGCGACGCGAACGGCCTCGATCTCGTCAAAACGTGGGAGGTGGCCGAAACGGCCACCTTCGACGACGAGCGGGTGGAGTTCCAGGCGATGCTGAGGGAGTTTGCCGCCTCCGGCGACGTGCCCCATCTGGTCTTCCACAAGGTGGACCGCTCGAACCGCAACTCCTGGGACCATGCGCGGCTGGAGGACCTGGTGAAAAGGCACGGCAAGCACCTTCATGCCGCGCTGGACCGTTTTCATCTCCATGCCGATGCCCCTCCGTCCGAGTGGGACCGGTTCGAGATGATGGCGATGTTCGCCCGGAGCGAGACGCGGCATCTGTCGGCCCGCGTCAAGTCCTGCATCAGGCAGCAGACGAGCCTTGGATACTGGAGCTACAAGGCACCGCCCGGATACCGGAAGGTGCCCCGTACCGGCATCGAACCCGACCCGGTGCAGGGGCCGCTGGTGAGGGAGCTTCTCGAAGCCGCCGCCACCGGCAACTACTCCCTCGACGTACTGGTCAAAGAGTCCAAGAGACTCGGAATTACGTATCAGGATAAGCCCATTTCACGTTCGGCGCTTCACCGGTGGCTGGTCGATCCTGTCTTTGCCGGGCCGTTTTATGCCAAAGGGAAGCTGGTCACGAACTTCCAGCACGAGCCGCTCATCGACATGGAGACGCACGAACGCATCAGGCTCCGTCTTTCGGACACGCGCCGGACGGAGAAGAAGATCCGGGAACCCAGGCCCCTGAGCGGCGTCTTCCAGTGTGCCGAATGCGGCCATTCGGTGACGTTCTTTGCCGCCAAGAAAGGAAAATACACCTACGGGTTCTGCGGGACCTGCAAGCGCAACGGCAACAGGCACGCTTTCCTCGCAGAGAGCGAGGCCCTGAGGCGGCTGGACGGGATCGCCCGCCGGGCGATCCTGCCCCCCGCCGCCGCCGGACTTCTGATGGCCGGACTCGACGAATTCCGGAGCAAGGCCCATGAGGTCAGGGCGGCGAAACGGGCCGCGCTGGAAGCGCGTCTGGATGTTCTGAAACGCAAGCTGGCGAGGGCGTTTGAGGCCATGACCAGTGGCGATGTCGATTCCGCCACCTACCGTGAACAAACCGGGGCGCTAAGGGCCGAACGGGACAGGGCCGAGATCGGGCTGAGGGAGCTGGAGCGCGAAGAGACGCACGCGGCAGCAGACCAGGTCGAGGCGGCGTACAAACTCGCCGAAGAGCTCGAAACCACGCTGGATTCGGCGAGCCCCAGGGCGCTCGCGAGAATCTCGAAAATCCTGTGTACAAACCTTCAGGTGAGGAACGGAACCGTCGAATATTCCTTGGCGTTTCCGTTCGATCTGATCGCCGAAGGAAACAAGGGCGGTGACTGGCGGAGAGTGTGGGATTCGAACCCACGATAGGGTTTCCCCTATACACGCTTTCCAAGCGTGCGCCTTCAGCCACTCGGCCAACTCTCCGAAGCACCCTTGAAGGGAAGTGCCGGTCAGGAACCGGCCTTGCGCCGGCGGTCCCTGAAGAAGGCCTTGAGTAGCGGCCCGGCGGCGTCTGCGTCAAGCCCGCCCTCGCAGCGGACCGGGTTCAGGTTCCCGTCTTCGGGGATGTCCAGGCCCCCCCAGCGGGCGGCCCCGCGCTTGGGGTCGCTCGCCCCATATACTACCCGTGCGACGCGGGCATTCTTCAGTGCCATCAGGCACATGAGGCACGGCTCCAGGGTCACATAGACCGTCGCACCCGGAAGCCGCCAGTTCCGGCTCCGCCGGCAGGCACGGCGCAGGGCCACCAGTTCCGCGTGAGCGGTGGGATCGCTGTCCTGTTCCCGGCGATTCCGTCCGGAACCCAGAAACTTCCCCGAGCGGGACACTATGACAGCCCCCACGGGGACCTCCCCGGCAGCGGCAGCCCGGCGGGCGGCCGCGAGCGCACGGCCCATCCAGCGATGATCCTCTGGCGTAAACCCCTTGTGCGTTACAGCAGCCATCAGGATGCTCCGGCCATGCGGCGGCAGGCCAGTCTCAGCGTATGATCCGGCCGAGACGCCGCCAGCGGGTATCGAACGGGAACCGGACGATCCCCTGCACCAGACCGGTCAGGCCACCGGGAGAGGTGCTGTCGGTCGAAAAGTAGATGAATGCCGCCGGGCCCACGAGAGCATCTTCAGGCACGGTCCCCCAGCTCCTGGAATCAAGCGAGCGGTCCCGGTTGTCGCCCATCATGAAATAGTGGCCGGGCGGAATCACGAACGGTCCGAACTCCCCGTGCCCGCTCAGTTCGCCGTCAATCCAGTGGGCCCACTCGTCACGCACCGGTTCGCCATTGAGATACAGAACGCGGTCGACCAGTTCTACCCGGTCGCCTGGGAGCCCCACCACCCGCTTGATGAAATCCTCCTGGTCGAGATATTTCTTTCCGAGTTCCTGGGGGGGAACGAACACCACCACGTCCCACCGCTTCGGCCGGCCCCACCTCACCAGCCAGTCATGCCGGAACGGCACCTTGATCCCGTAGGCCGGCTTCCAGACCAGCAGATAGTCGTTCCTGAGCAGCGTCGGCACCATGCTCTCGGACGGGATCACATAGGCCTGCACGATGAACGTCCGGATCAGGAGCGCCAGCAGGAACGCAAAACCCAGCAATTCCAGGAACTCCACCGTCCGCGACCGGCGGTAGTGGGCGAGATCCACCTCGATCGACTGCACCAGATCACCAAGAGCCGTTTTCAGGGCGCCGGCATCTCCGTCCATCCGGTCCGAGACGGCAGTCTCCATCGCCTCCAGCCGTTCCAGAACGGCCGGGGCCAGCACCTTCCGGTGCTTGCGGCGAATCCAGCGCGACTCGGCCACATAGGACCGGGCGGCTTCCTTCAAGTGCGCGCCGGAAAGGCCCTCAAGACCGGCGGAAACTTCATCGGTCATGTCAATCCACCTTGAGCACCGCGAGGAACGCTTCCTGCGGGATATCCACGGCACCCACCGACTTCATGCGCTTCTTGCCCTCTTTCTGTTTTTCGAGGAGCTTGCGCTTGCGGGTGATATCCCCACCGTAGCATTTGGCGAGCACGTCCTTGCGGAGCGCCTTCACCGTCGACCGGGCGATCACCCGGCCGCCAATCGCCGCCTGAATGGCGACTTCGTACATCTGGCGCGGGATCAGTTCCTTCAGCTTCTCGCACAGGTCGCGCCCCTTGTGGAACGCCTTCTCCCGATGGACGATCACGCTGAGGGCGTCCACCGGCTCGCCATTGACGAGGATATTGAGCCGGACGAGATCGCTCTCCTCGTAGCCCGAAAGCCGGTAGTCGAACGAGGCGTAACCCTTGGTGGCGGACTTGAGGCGGTCGTGGAAGTCGAGCACGATCTCGTTCATCGGCAGGTCGAAGATCACCTGCGCCCGCTGTGGCGTGATGTACTTGATCTCTTTCTGACGCCCGCGGCGTTCGACACAGAGCTTGACCGCAACCCCGATGTAGTCGGACGGCGTGTAGACGTTCACCTCCATCATCGGCTCCTCGATCGATTCGACTCCCTGGTCGGGAAGCATCGACGGATTGTCGATCTCAGTCACAGAGCCGTCATGCTTCTTGATCCGGTAGACCACCGATGGAGCCGTCGTGATCAGGTCGAGGTTATACTCGCGTTCAAGCCGCTCCTGGATGATATCCATGTGGAGCAGGCCGAGGAACCCGCACCGGAACCCGAACCCGAGCGCCGAGGAGGTTTCCGGCTCGAAGGTGATGGAACTGTCGTTGAGCTGGAGTTTCTGGAGTGCCTCCTTGAGCCGTCCGTAGTCGTCGGAATTGATCGGGTAGACCCCGGCAAAAACCATCGGCTGTATCTTCTTGAACCCCGGCAAGGCTTCGGTCGATCCGCCCGTGACGGTGGTCAGCGTATCGCCCACCCGGGCATCCGCCAGCGCCTTGATATTGGCTATGACGAAGCCCACTTCCCCGGTATAGAGGCCATCCAGTTCCGAGGCCTTCGGCGAGAAGGCGCCCACCTTCAGAACCTCATACATTGATCCGGTGCTCATCATCTTGATCTTCGTGCCGGGAACAATCTGCCCGTCCACGACGCGAACGAGACAGATGACACCCTGGTACTCGTCGAACCACGAATCGAAAATGAGTGCCTTGAGTGGCGCAGACGGATCACCTTTCGGTGGCGGCACCTGCCGGACCACGCGCTCCAGTAGTTCCGGTACGCCCGTCCCCAGCTTGGCCGAGACCGCCGTGGCCGTGGATGCCTCGATACCGATGATCTCTTCTATCTCCTGCCGGACTGCATCCGGCCTCGCCGATGGAAGGTCGATCTTGTTGATGGCGGGGACGATTTCTAGCCCCTGATCGACGGCCAGATATACGTTGGCGAGCGTCTGCGCCTCGACCCCCTGGCTGGCGTCCACGACGAGCACCGCTCCTTCGCAGGCCTTCAGCGAACGGCTGACCTCATAGTTGAAATCCACATGGCCGGGCGTGTCGATCAGGTTGAATTCGTACGTCTTGCCGTCTGCGGCCCGGTAGTGAAGCCGGACCGAGGATGCCTTGATCGTGATCCCGCGCTCACGCTCCAGGTCCATGGAATCGAGGGTCTGCTCCCGCCGGTCACGGTCCGTCATCGCCCCTGTCGTATCCAGAATACGGTCGGCCAGCGTCGACTTTCCGTGGTCGATATGGGCGATAATGCAGAAGTTGCGGATCAGTTCCTGGGGAGTGGGCATAGGAGCACAGTTACCGCAGGCCGCTTCAGGCGGCCCCGGAACGGGAGGGTATAGACGGTCCCAAGGGGGCTAACAAACCGGGAAACAGCGGCCAGCCGAAAAGCCTAACCTGCTGAATTAAGGTGCGTTTAGGCCTCTCTCACTTTACTGCATCGATAATCCGGGGGCCTACGACCTTCATGTCCCGCTCAAGGGCTGTGCGGGCACGCTCGGCCTCTGCGCGGTCGCTGAACCGGCCCACCTGAATACGGTAAATCCGTTTTCCGCCGACCGTATCCAGCCCCATGAAGGCAGGGAAGCGTCCCTTCTCCCACCGCTCCAGTTCCTTCTGCGCGCTCGCCTTATCGGTAAAGGCGGCGACCTGAATGGACAGTGGCCCCTTCATGCCAGAAAGAGGCCGCCCTCTCAGAAGCGGCTGGCCCGGATCCTTTGCGGATACGGCGGGACTGGCGGAAGCGACCTGGGTAGCGGGCTTGGCTCCGGACTTTTCGGGAACTGGCTTCGCTGGCTGGACCTCTGCCACCGGTTTCACAGCGGCAGGCTTGGGCGCTTCCGGCCGTACCTGGGCGATCGGTTTTGCCGGCTGGGAAGCACCGGAACCCGATTTCGGCGCCGGAGCCGCAGCCGCTGGTGGAGCCACAGGCTGCTCCACCACCACTGATTCGCGGGAATACTGATCCAGAAGCTCCGCACGGTTCTTGCGGGATTTCGCATCCGGAGTAACGGGGACGACCGTCGATGCACTGCCCTGGGGAGCCTGAACCGCCGGGAGCACGTCGTCTTCGTCCTTGTCCAGCCGGAGTGCAAGCGAGTTCTGTCCGGAACTGCCCGGCGGCGCCGGGATCGAAACCCGTGTTCCGTACAGGACACCGGTCAGGAAAAAGAGTCCTGCCGCGACCACCGCAGCGGATGTGAGCATGGCCAGTTGCTTGTTGTCGAGGGAGACCTGGTGACGGTCTGCGACGTCCTTGAAGGAGCGCATGGCTCTCTCCGTTCGCTGTCGTCAGCCCTCACCCGCTGGGCTGTCCATCCGGTCCGGCGCCGAGATCCCGAGCAGTTCGAGACCTCCCCGGATCACTATCGCCATGGCGGCGGACAGCTTGAGCCGCGCCCGGGACAGTTCCGGCTGCGCCGCGTCCACGACCTTATATAAGGTTTCGCCGGACGGACTTTTTGCAGAGTAGTAGTTACTGAATGTCCTGACAAGCTCAATCAGGTAGAAGGTCAGATGGTGGGGCTCCAGGGCCCGGGCGCAGTCGAGTACCACGTCAGGGAATTCGGCTGCCTTGCGGATGAGGGCGATCTCCTCCGGTGCCACCAGCAGTCCCAGTTTGGCTGGCGCGGCCGGATCGAACGGCACGCCCTCTCCCGCTGCCTTTCTCAGTATGCTGGCGATCCGGGCATACCCGTACTGCACATAGTAAACGGGGTTCTCGTTCGACTGCTTCCGTGCAAGTTCGAGGTCGAACTCGATGGTCTGGTCGTGGCTGCGGGAGAGGAAAAACCACCGGCAGGCATCCACCCCCACGTCGGTCATGACTTCCTCAAGCGTGACAAAATTGCCCTGCCGCTTAGACATCTTCCCCTGCTGTCCGCCTTCCATCAGCAGCACAAACTGGAGAATCCGGAAAATCAGCCGCTCGGGATCATGTCCCAGGAGCTTCATCGCCCCCCGGACACGCGGGATATAGCCGTGATGGTCGGCGCCCCAGACATTGATGAGCCGCTGATAGCCCCGGCTGAACTTGTCCTCGTGATAGGCGATGTCGCTCGCGAAATAGGTCTTGACCCCATTGCTCCGGACGACGACCCGGTCCTTCTCGTCCTCCAGCGAATCCTTTTCCAGCTGCCAGGCGCTGTCCTTGAGCACCAGCACGCCTCTGGCCTTCATCTGCTCGATGGTCTGGTCCACGACACCCGACTCGACCATCTGGCGTTCCGAGAAATACCGGTCGAATACGACGTTGAACCGGCGAAGCGTGCGCCGGATATGCCCCAGAAGAATGGCGCTGCCTGCAGCCTTGAAGAACGCGAGCGCTTTCGCGTGGTCGTTCAGGAACTCCCGGGCCTTCTCGTGGAGATCTTCCTTGAGCGGCGGGGCTTCGCCGCCTTTTGCTGCCAGTTCGTATACTTCCAGCACCCGGCCGGTCCGCGGAAGGAGATCAGGGAACTCATCATCCGCCGATCCGTTGACGAGCGCATCGACCCGGTCTGGCGCAAGCGCCTCGACCAGCAGGATAACCGAGAGGATCTTCACGTATTCGCCCTGGTATTTTACCTCCAGGTCGTTCACGTGCAGTCCGGCAAGCTGGCGGGCATGGTAGAAAAGCGACTCTCCGAGGTTATCCACCTGGAGCCCCGCGTCGTTCACGTAAAACTCGGCCGTGACATCGTTCCCCGTCGCCCGGAGTATCCGCGCCATCGTGTCGCCGAAGGCCGCTCCACGGCCGTGCCCGACATGCATCGGGCCGGTAGGGTTGGCACTCACGAACTCGATGTTGATCTTCTCGTTGGACGGGACGTGAACCGCTCCGAAGCCCCTGTACTGGCCGCCTGACAGGGCAAGGGGCCCGGCGGCGAGCATCTCGTCAACCAGTCCGTGCCAGCCCTCCGGCCGGATACGGAAGTTCAGGAAGCCGGGTCCGGCCACTTCTGCCGGATCAAGCCACTCCGGCCGGCCGTCGTCGAGCCAGCGCTTCAGGTCTTCACCCAGTTTCCGGGGATTTGCCCTGAGCGGCTTGGCGAGCTGCATCGCCAGATTCAGTGCAAAATCCCCATGTCCCTTGTCCTTCGGGAGCATGATTTCGACGGGGATCCGGACATTACCGGCCGTTACGAGCACATCGTCATCCAGCCGGACCGGCAGCTCACCCGTACCCGTCACACGCGCCAGCGTCTTGAGGACATGAAACCGTATCGCATTCTTCATAGTTCAGGCCCGGGAAACCCGGCATGCGGACGCGAAAAATCCGGTCCGTGCGGCAAGGGATAGCCACCGGTGGTGCAGAAGTAAAACTACTGCTGGACGACCGTAAACGTCACGCCGCTGCGGGCCGGACGCTGCCGCCCGATATCAGCGCGGTCGAAAATCACCGCCTCGACCGACACCTGGGCCGATTGTCCGGCACTGAGGGGCGGCGATATCAGGAAATCCTGGAGCGTCAGGGCCACTTCCGCCCGGTCAGCCACGTCGAACCGGAAGGCCGGGAACTCCTCGTTGAAATCCTCGTTCAGCTTGAGGGTCGGCGGCGATCCGCTGCCGACGGCACCATTGGTGGTCTGGTTGGTGGCAGTAATCGCAGTGCCGGCACCGGCAGTTGTCTGGATACCGGTAATACGGATCTGGAACGTGGACTGGTCGATACCCGAACCGCCGAAATCCTCGAAGCGGAGGCGGAACGTGACCGACCCGCCCTGGGAAAACACCAGGCTGGAGCCCTGCGGCGAAAGGAACTGGATCGTGGGAGGAATCGTGTCGTCCAGCCGGACGATCGTCGCCATGTTGATCGAGGCGAGCCCCTTGCTAGTCGACTCATAGAACACACGAAGCACATCACTGGAATCGAATGTCGAGGCCGGCTTGGCCGACTTGGCCGCCTGGACCAGGACGGGATTGGTCGGAATGATGGTCGAGATACGGAGCACCTGGTCGTCGGCATCCCAGTCGAAACCATCGAATGATCCCGTGATGCCCACTCGCTGGGCGCCGATCTCGCTCGTGCCGGTGTACCACATCCGCATGACCACCCGGCCGGTGATGGTGGTTGAGAGCTCGATAGTCGGGTCACCGCTGCCTACGTCGTCAAAGCCGGGGAAGTTGCCGTTGTTGACGACGATGTTGTTGGCAAGGGGCCGGTTCGGGGCGTATGGCGTCGCATATACCACGTCGGAATCGGACCGGATGAGCCGCTCGGCAACCATCCGCCCGTCACTGGTGGTCCTCATCTCGGCAACACAGATCCGGTCGATCTTCCGGACCTCGCAGTCCCCCTGGACAATCCGCCCGAACTCCTCGGTGCAGGTATAATACATGAGAACCCGGTTCCGTTCATACGGACTCTGGATGACAAAGGGCGAGCTGACGCCGCCCGATTCCCAAGGGTAAGGCCCCGCCCGGACTCCCGTGGCCCGCGCCGAATTCCGCGAATTCAGTTCCGTGACCGATGCACTGCCAAACTCGTCCGGCAGGAACGATTTCCGGTCGCACGGCAGCGTGTAGGGATCGAACGAATCGGCCAGTGAGTTGAAGAACGCGTCTTCCTCTGTCGTGATCACCGGGTCGCCAGCCGTCATCGCCTTGTTGGCGATCAGAAGCGGTACCCCATTGCGGCCAATCTGGTTTACCGGGGGCAACTGCGCCCGGCCGATTGCCGGCGGGACTTCGGGAACTTCGGCGCCGTCGAACCGGAGAATCGGATCCGGAAGCCCAGGCCCCGCATAGTAAAGGAACCCATCAGCCACCATCGGGTCGGTCACGCCATTTGAATCGTAACAGTTCTCGATCAGGCCGTTGGGGCCGCATCCTGCCACCGCCGGCACCGGCGGATCGAACGGGACGAGCCCCGGATCGTCGGCCAGATTGCGCCTCACGAGAATGACTTCCCGGGGGCCCCAGGTCTGCCCCTCGGTGTCGGAATCTGAGCGGCCAATGGCGAAAGTCACGTTCCGGTCGCTGGCGCTGTCGGGCTGGTCATCGCCCTGGAAATACATTGAATACGTGCCATCCGGATTGATCAGCACGTAGGGACTGCCGACGCCGTAATCGTCGAACGTGTAGACAAAGCCGGACTGTGTCGTGTCCGATGCGAACAGGGGCACCTTGCCCAGCGTGGCAAGGTAGCCCACCTGCGGATCAGTGGGGAACGGATCGGGAAGGAACGGATCGGTGCAGCCCTGCGGCCCCAGCCAGAATCCGGCCGCAGCCACCAGTATCACCCCTATCGTCAGTTTCCGGTGCATACGCATCGTTCTCAGAACCTCACCGTAAATGTCGCGCCGATGTTGAATACCCGGCCCTTGAAGCGGAGATCACCGATCGGGTGCAGCGGTGATTCACGCTGGTACGTCCGACGCTGGTACTGGGTCCACTGGAAATGGTTGTCAATCGTGAACGGCTTCTGGAGTATTTCCGTCGGATCCTTCAGCGTGACACCGGTGCCAATGGAGAAACCGTTGGCAGTGGAGTCCAGGAAGCTCGTGTCGAAAACCTGCTCGGGAGCGGGGCTTGTACGCCGGAAATACCCCGCCCTGAACCGGATATCCTCGTTCAGCTTGTACTCGACACCGGCACGCAGTTCGTAGGTGTTGCTGAAGTTCGGGTCCGGATCGATGGTGACGATCGGCGCAACCAGCGCGGTCGGCGTGATCCGCAGCGCGATGCCGGGGCTCGGTGTTTCTGACGAGAACACGTACACGAAGTCGGTCGAAAGGATCAGTTTCTCAAGCACCTCGAAAGAGAGACCGCCACCAAGCTGGGCCGGGGAGAACAGGATCGAACTCGTGAACGACGACGAGAACCCGATAATGTCGGCGTCCACGTCGATCGGCAGGTCGAAATCGGGCTTCACCTTGCCCCTGTAGAACATGCCCAGCTTCAGGTACCGGATCGGGGTGATCTGCACACCCAGAATGGGAGCAAGCGTCGGCGCAATGGTGATCGACGTATCGCGCTGGCGTATCGCGGCGTTGGCGAGGTCCACAGATGTCCGTATCTTGCCCTTCGCCGTCACGAGGAGCTGCCCGCCGGCGCCAAACGAGAAATACTGGTTCACCCGGTATGCGGCACCAAAGGCAATCACCGGCGTCTGGAGCTGGTCCTCGCTGAAAACAAACGAGGGTTCCTCGGGTGTGCGGATACGTATAGAAACGATGGTCGGGAACGGTGTGTAGGCAGCCAGTCCGATGGCGAGCTTGCGTTCGAACGGACCGCCAATCGGCACAACACCGCCGAAATTGTTGGCAAGGAATGTCTTGGTGCTCCCCTTCCGGGTACCGGAAAAGCTCTGGATCCGGAAGCTGGGAATGACCAGCTGCGGGCCGGCCGAAAGCTGGAGGTCGGTCTTGTTCGCAAGTCCGGCGGGGTTGTAGAACACGGCGGCGAAATCATCCGCATGCGCGGACACTGCACCGCCCAGCGCCATCGACTTCGAACCGAGGCCGAACTGGATGGCAGGCGACTGGGCCCGTGCAGCGGCCGGCAGCAGCAGGGCCGCGGACAGGAAAGCCATCGCCGCGAGCCGGTGTCTCCACCGTCCGCCGGGCAGCCCTCCGCTCAAGTTGCGAGGATTCATCTCGGCCTGTCCACCCCCAGCACCCCATTATTCAGCAGAATGCTGACAAAAATAACCATCTCGTCGGTCACGTTTTCCTGAGACATCAGCACCAGCGTCGGCGTCAGGCGCTCAAGTGCCCCCGTCGTTACCAGCTGGGAGATGACGCCCACCAGTACGTCCGCCACCCCTGTATCAATCAGTTCGACCAGCGTATCATATAAAAACCGGATGTCCTGCTCCGGGACATCGCCCAGTACCCGCGTCATGCATTCAATAACCCGGCCGGCCAGCGACGGCGCGGCGGAACAGAGCACAGGCGGCAGGTCCACATTGACCTGGAAAAATTCCGAAAGGCCCTTCTGGAACACCAGTTTCGCGTCCGCCTCGATCAGCGGGATGGTAGCGTCGATAAATCCGGCGACGGCGCCGGTATTCGGGTCAAACTGGTCGATGATGAAGGAAAGCAGCTTCTGGCGGTCCGAATGGTTCAGCGACTGGAATGCGTCGTTGGCCTCACCCAGCGCAGCCAGGCTCTGCTCAGCGGCGAACAACCGCAACGTCGAGAGAAGGGGATCCTCCTTGCGCTGTCCCCGCGGCGTGGCAAGCAGATCCCCGATCGTGCCGAGCAGCGTGGCCGTGAACGGGACCAGCTCGGTGTCGAACTCCGGATCGGTCCCGATGGCTCCGAACGTAAGCGCCGCCTGGACAATGATGTCGCCAAAAAGCGTCAGTTGGGCAGGTTCTTCCAGCGAACTGCAGTTGAAAACCGGCGCGCCGATGCCGATCGGCGGCACATCCCCGACAATACAGTCAACCAGGAGCGCCATGAGATCATCGGCCCCCTGCGTGAGAAAATCGCCAGGCCGCATGAGGATGGGATTGCCGGAAGCATCATACTGCACTGCTCCTGCCTTGGTCCGTAGCGGAACCGCTGCCGTCGCCGCCCGGACAAAGTCCACCAGCAGCGAGATACCATCGGTACGGTTCTCGCATGGGAACGCCCCGACGCCGATCTCCTCCAGACTGCATGGAATCCCGATGATGTCACGGTAGATCACCGGGTCAGAGGCCGAATGCATCGGAGGAATCACGATCGGATTGTTGACGCTCTGGATGGTGACTTCATCGAACGCGTTCAGGAAGTCGAGCGCGTCCCGGACCAGGGGGTTATCCGGATTCAGCAGCGCCGCCAGCAGGGGTTCCAGCTGCTGGAGAACGATCCGGTTGTTGGTGATCTCCCCGTTATCCATCTGCCGGGACCGGGTTAGCGATCGGCTCGCCGTGATGATGGCGTCATTGACGTTCAGGTTCTGGCCATTGGGCCGGATCAGTCCCTGCGCCAGACGGACCCCCACCGGAAGAATTCCGTTCCGGGCCAGCGCCTCGATTGCCTTCAGCGACTCGCGGATCGCCTGCTTGTCGGATTCGCTCACCAGCGACCCCTCCAGCAGCGGAGCCGTCATCGCGCTGGTGTCCTCGATCATCTGGCGGGCGGTCGCCGTGCGAACCCGTGAAACCTGGGGAAGCAGTTGCGCCAGCACGTTCACCGACCGGCGAATGCTGTAACTGGTAACCGAACCGGACGGCGGAGCCGTGTCGTTGACCAGGCAGCTTGGATCGACACCGGGATGCGGGGCGTTACACCGGTACACCGATGTGCTCTCTACCGTGCAGAAGTTCCGCGGCACGATCGGCACCGGATCACCCGGCACAAAGGCCGGATATGCCGAGCAGACAGTCGCCGTGGGCGGTTCCTGCCGCTTGCATATCGTGGCCGCCGCGTCGCGCACATTCAGTTCGTCAGGCGGATTGTTCGGACTGCCGGGCACGAAACTCGCGAACGGATCGTAGAAGTTGAGATCCGGCGAGAACCCGGCGCTTCCCACAACGGGTATGCTGGCCGGCAGCGACGTGCCATTAACGGATATGGTGCTCACGCAGAGTATCTGGTCCGCCTTCACGGCCTTGACGCGGAACCGTTCCTGCACAGTCCCGATCTGAAGCACCAGATCGTCCTCGGTGCCATCGTGATTGATTTCAGTATACGGGTTGCCGCTGAAATCCCCGCTACAGGAAAGAACCGGTACCGAATTCACCGGGCACAGGTTTGAAAGTGGCTGGCCGGAGTACGCCGTCGTCGAAACCGGATTGAGACGCCTCAGATCGCTCCCGTAGTGCAGCGTGAACTCGCCCTGGATGTCGAAAATCGGCAGCGCACGAGTCATCTGTTGCGCAATGGAGGGGCGGAACTCCGGGGAACCGTTGGCCTGGGCGCGGGAAAGGTCGATGTTGGAGAAGTCGAAGTTCGGCGGCAGGCCGTCAAACGTCGGGATCCGTCCGTCTTCCTGGTGGAAGTTGTAAATCTGGAACAGCTGATGGGGCAGTCTTTCAAGGTAGTTTGCCATCGTGCCCAGATACAGCCCACCGCCGGAAAGCCGGGTTTCGATGTCATCACCCGGCAGGATATCGTCATCCAGCCCCTCCTCGGCCGCCAGATAGATGCCGCTCTCGCCGATCACCTGCATCACCCGATAGCAATCGACCGTCTCCTTGCTGCAGATAAGGTCCACCATCCGGCGCCGGTCGGCGAAACGGAGCCCCGGTGTGGGTTCCAGGGATTCGATTTCAATCGTATTGTCCCGGTAAGCCGGATACCCGGGCCGGGAATCGATATCCCAGACCTGGTACTGATCGCAGTTGTCAGGGTCCAGGATATCCGGGTTCAGCGGAATCCCGCTGGCATCGACTTCCGGCGCCGCCATCCGCCTCAGGTCGAGGACCGATGGGGCGTTGGGAAGATCGTCCAGAGCAGGCGCGCAAATGGCATAGTGCAGTGGCTGGCGAGCCACCACCATGATGTCGCCCGGAACCGCGAAGCTGAAATCGATCACGTTCGCTGCCGATGCGACATCAAGTTCAATGCTGCTCAGTCCCACGCTTGTGCCGGGCGTTCCGATGACAACCGTCGTCGATGCGGTCACCGGTCCGGTCACCGAATCACAGGTCAGCGTATAGGTCGTCGTGGCAGGGGGGTTCACCGACACCTGCCCGAACGGGATATTGACCGCTCCGATACCATTGTCGATCGAACACCCGGTGACGCCGCTGGTATCCCAGCCAAGCGAGGTGAACTGGGGTGCGGTCTTGATGAATGGAGTCGCCGCAAACACCCGGATGGGGACCTGGAACTCGCCCACTACCGGCTGCTCCACCGTCAGCGAGCCTTCCACGGGGCCATCGGTACCCTGGCATGTCACGGAATAGGTAGTTGCCAGGTCGAGAGGATCTGGCGAGAGGTTCAGGGATCCTCCCGTTCCAGCCACCGTCGCCAGGGGAAGTCCGTTTGCCTCGATGTCGCAGGACACTGCCTTCGGTGTCTCCCAGGCCAGAAGTGCCTCTGCACGGGTGAACCCGAACATCCGCAGTCCATTGCCCGGAACCAGATCCTGGCCGGGATCGCCGCTGGTAGTCGCCAGTGCGACTTCGGTCAGGTCGATCGGACTGCCGTCGGGAAGCACCCGCTGGACCGGCACCGCCAGACAGCCATCCGGACCCTGGCAAAGCGGTTCCATCCGGTAGTTGTGGGCGGTGCGTATGAAAAGGGCGTCCACCGATGCGAGTGGATCGTTCGCAATGTTGCCCAGCGCATTGCGGAGAATGAACTCCAGCGTGCCATACGGGAAAACGCGCCCAAAAGGATTATCGAAATCGTTGGGAATCCGGATCGTGACCGGCTGGGTCAGCAGGTTCACGGGCGCCTGCGCCTGGAGGAAGGTCGAACCGTCGGCAACTCTCGTCCGGTCGAAATACTCCTCGATAAACTGGCCGCTCGTCAGGTTGTATTCCTTCCGGAGTTCAGCAGCGTACCGGGTTTCGAAGGAACCACGGAACGACTGGTATCCGAGGGGACCGTCGGTCAGCAGCGCGTAGAGCGCCTTGATCGCGGGGCCCAGCACGTACTCGTTACTCACCAGATCCTGCGTCAGCAGCGCATAGCCGATGTCCTGGATAATCACCGTCGGCAGGCCTTCCTTGACGACCTGGCCATTCTGGTCCTCGCGGTTGATGAACAGCCGGAGCGGGTTGCGCAACCCCTCGGCCAGCGCGAAGGCTCCGCGCTCCAGCGACGGCCCCAGGCCCGAGCTGTATGCCAGTTCCACGCCGTCCAGTGTGGCTTCCAGCAGGCGGGGAAGATTGTCGTTCAGCGTGAACGGATTGGCGTCATCGGGCTGGTAGAAATTATCAGGCGTGATGGTGACGGTGTTCAGGATGTCGCGATAGTCGATCACGCCGTCGGGGGCCCCGTCCGGGAACCGGTCCTGTATCGAGAACCCGTTCACCAGATTCACCCGGCCGTTCCGGTCAACGACCGCCGGCAGCAGATCCTGATCGTCCAGAACGCCGTCGAGATTGGTGTCGAACAGCCGGCAGTCCAGCGGCTCGGTAAACAGGCGGCAGTCGGGGAAACCGTCGCCATCCTTGTCAAAATGGAATGCGCGGGCGGCGTAAAGCGGGTTCGTGAGCACATCGAAGGAAAAATCCCGGATGTCGAAAATGCCGTCGCCATTCACGTCGAAGTTCTCGCCATCCGAAACCGTGCCGTCATTGTTCAGGTCGAGGAAGTCGAGCTGGCACTGGGGGGTTCCGCTCAGGAAGTCGAACTGGTAGTCCACGGTCTTGGCGACCTGGATGCGCCGGTTGGCCGGGACATTGATGGTCTCGACGATATCCTTGGCGATCATGCAGGAGCCGTCGCCGTTGCGGTCCAGGTTATCGAAGGCGTTGAACACGCCGTCCCGGTTCTGGTCGGTGCGGACGCTTGTCAGCGCGAGCAGCTCGATGGGGCTCACGAAGTCGTCGCCGTAGAAACGGTTGCCTGGCATGAGATCGGTCAGCAGGAACAGGTCAAGAATCGTGCGCGAATCGGGCGTCAGCTTGCCGCTGACCACCCGTTCGATCACCGGCAGGGCATCGCGCACGATGTTCAGCTGTCCAAACCGGTATGCCAGGGTCGTGTCCGCCCGGTCCGCGATATAGAAACCGCTGCTGGAATTCAGGTCGTTGCCGCGCGGGAACCGGCCCGTTGTCGACTGCGGTGCCAGATAAAGAATATCGCCCGCGAGCGGTGTCGCCGGCAACAGGACAGACAGCCGCCGGTGCTTCTTCCGCTCGGCAAAACTGTCGTTGTAGGTCTGGTCAAAGACCAGCGCATCAGCCATTTCCTGCACCAGGAAGCGCGGCTTCACCTTGAGTTCGCGGCGGGCGGGGGCGACCACCCTGAAGTCGAGTCCCGAATTGACTCCGCTCTTGAACCGGATCTCGTCCCCTGCCTGGATGCCAGCTTCGGCGAAGTCGCGGGTCGTGAAGTCCGCCGGATCATGGAAGCTGTATACGACGCCGCCGGCAGCAGCGGAATCGACGGCGTAGTCGAATGTCTCGTTCAACACGGGCGGGAATACGCTGAAGTCGTCCAGCTCCACATCGGTTGCGCGGACATTCGTCGGCACGAGGATCTGGAACCGGAAGTTGGTGTCATCCTCCAGCACAGGACCCACTTCGGCAATGTCCACGGCACCGGGGACAAAGGCGTTCTGGCAGATCGTCAGCGAGTTCACGCTGTTCACGGAAGCGATGTTGAACGAGCGGCCTGCATTGCGGCCGGTAAGGAACCGGACCCGGAACGAGAGCCGGTAGTTATCCAGCGGGACCGCCTGCGGGAAGGCCGGGTTGACAGACGGCTGCGGCGTGCAGGCGTTCGGCAGCGTGGGAATCAGGTTTGTGTTCATGAGGCGGAACGTCGAAGCCGCCGAGTTCAGCGTTCCATCGGCCGCGTAGGCCTGCGTCGTTCCCGTGCCTGCGAGCACGGCAAAAACGCCGTTCACGCCGCGGTCCAGGAATGCCTGGTCCGGAGGAAGGACCCGGGAGTAGGGAACGAGTCCCAGGTTGAGCTGGTCCAGGATGTTCTGCAGGCCATCCGAACCCAGCTTGTCGTTCAGTTCGAGCAGTATCCCGACCACTTCCACACGCGGATCGGAGAACCGGGGATCGTCGCTGCGAAACTCCGGCGCCAGCAGGTTCCGGAGTGCAGGCAGAAAGTCCTGAATCGCGCCGCTTTCAAACAGGACCGACACCAGATCCCACGAGGACTGGATGCCCGGCTGGGAAGGATCGCGGTCAGCTGCGAGCACGTTCAGCAGGTCGGTCGAGATCGGCGTGAACTGGAATATCGTCCCCCGGTCGATCAGGGCGTTCAGCACCCGCGACAGCTCTTCCACCCGCTGCGCGTTCAGGATGATCGACAACGCATCGACCAGCTCCTTCAGGCCGCCGGTCCGGTAAATCTGCTGGAACGAGATCACCAGCGCGTCGAGTTGCCCGGCCCGCGCCAGTTCCGTGAACTGCACCAGGATATCTGCTGCCGGTGGCGACCGGGTGAACTGCTCCCCCGGAGGAATTGAGTCGGCAAGCGGCTTGGCCTTGTTCGTGTTTTCACAGGCCGCCGCAGGGAGAAGCAGGCAGGCGAGCAGGACGGCACGGAACACGGCCGACAGGAATTGCTTCCGGCCGCTGCCATGCCCCGGCTTCGGTCTCCCGTCACGGCGGTGCGCACTCGCCCGCACGGGAACTGTCCGTCTCGCCTCGTCCTGCAACGTCCACACCCCACAAACCGGCCATGGGATCACCCCAGCCAGGCGTGCTTCGGCTATCACCCCACCGCAACAGAGAGAGAAAGCCGGTCCGCTCGCGAGACAGACAAGCCCTCTCCGACTCCCCGAACGGACCACGGGCAGCGGGCGGAGCCAGATCGGTCCCCGCCAGTGCCCTCTGATCCGTTAAAAACCCGCCCCAGGCGGGGCGAGTTTTTGGTGCCGTGATGCGAATTAAAGACTACTTAGAACCGGCCATTGGGCGCAACGAGATATTGCCAAATTACCCTTGAATTACAGGCATTTACATCTCTTTACGTTCAACAGGGACAGGGTTGTTTCTGACGGATTTTCGAGCCGTGACTGGCCCAAGTTCAGTGTGCGAATAAAGCCTGAACACGATGACGCGCTACGTCAGCAGATAGCTCTGACTGGGGAAAAACGGATTTTCTCAATAATTTCAGGGCCGGTGGATACGGATCGAGAGCTCCAGAAGCTGTTTTGCATCTACTTCCCCCGGGGCGTCGGTCATGAGATCTACCCCCTTCTGGGTCTTGGGGAAGGTGATCACATCCCGGATCGAGTGCATTCCGGCCAGCAGCATGACGGTCCGGTCAAGACCCAGCGCCAGCCCCCCATGGGGCGGCGTTCCGAACTGCAGCGCGTCAAGAAGGAACCCGAACTTTGCCTGTGACTCCTCGGCCGTCAGTCCGAGCGCGCTGAAAACCTTCTGCTGGATATCCTGCCGGTGGATACGGATCGAGCCGCCGCCCAGTTCCAGGCCATTCAGCACGATATCGTATGCCTGGGCCGTCGCCTTGAGCGGGTCGGTGTCAAGGAGTGGAATGTCCTCGTCCCGCGGCGCGGTGAACGGATGGTGGAGCGCCACATACCGCTTTTCCGCCTCGTCGAATTCGAACATGGGGAAGTCGGTCACCCACAGGAAGTTCAGCTTCGCCTGGTCAATGAGGTTCAGCTTCGCTCCCAGATGCAGCCGCACGGCCGACAGGGCCGCGTGAGCAACCGCCGGTTTGTCGGCCATGAAGAAAAGGATGTCGCCGACTTCGGGTTTCAGCCGTTCCCTGAGTCCGTCCTTCTCGGCAGGCGAGAGGAACTTCTCTATTGGCGATTGCCACGCACCGCCCTCGTTGATCTTGATCCACGCAAGCCCCTTGGCTCCGTGTATCTTCACCAGGTCCGTCAACGAGTCGATCTCGCTCCGCGAGAGCTGGCCGCCGCCCTTGGCATTCATCGCCTTGACGATGCCGCCAGACTCCACCTGCGCGGCGAATACCTTGACGCCGGACCCCCTGAACAGGTCGGTCACCGTGAGATGCTCAAGGCCGAACCGGGTGTCTGGCTTGTCGGAGCCATATCGCTCCATCACCTCGGCGTAAGTGAGCCGCGGGAAAGGAGTGGAAATGTCATAGCCCCGGGAGACCTTCACCAGTTCCTTCAGGAGCCCCTCGATGAGGGCGTACATCTGTTCGCAGGTAAGGAAGCTCTTTTCGATATCGATCTGCGTAAATTCAGGCTGCCGGTCGGCCCGCAAATCCTCGTCGCGGAAGCATTTGACGATCTGGTAGTACGCATCGAAGCCCGACACCATCAGTATCTGCTTGAACAGCTGCGGTGACTGGGGCAGGGCATAAAAGCGGCCAGGATTGACCCGTGAGGGAACGAGAAAATCCCGTGCGCCTTCCGGCGTCGACTTGGTGAGCATCGGTGTTTCCAGATCCAGAAACCCGTTCCGGTTCAAATACTGCCGGGTGGCCGCCATGATCTCGTGCCGGAGCACAAATGGCCTCTGCACCACGGGACGGCGGAGGTCGAGATACCTGTACTTGAGACGAGTGTTCTCGTTCACCTCGCTCTTGTCGTCTATCTGGAACGGCGGCGGCGCACTGGTGTTCAGGATCCGGAGTTCGTCCACCAGCACCTCGATCTCGCCGGTCGGAAGGCGCGGGTTGATCATGTCCTTTGGCCGGGACCGGACACGGCCCCTTACCGCCAGCACGAATTCGCCGCGGACAAGATCGGCATGGGCATGCGCTTCCTTGCTGTGGGCCGGATCAGCCACCACCTGCGTGATCCCCCAACGATCCCTGAGATCAATAAAGATGACGCCGCCGTGGTCACGGTTTGAATGCGCCCAGCCGAACAGGACCACTTCCTGCCCCGCATCCTTTGCGGTCAATTCATGATTACGGTGGGTTCGCTGCCAGCCATCAAGGGGCTGCAGCCTGAGGGAGCGTGATGAGGGTTCCATAGGGTTAGGGCCAGAGTCGCTTTCATGCCGGCGCCGGGGATATCCGGCCGCCGGTTCAGGTACCGCACAACAGGTCCATGCGGGGCAGCGAGCCTAGCATTATGATACACTTAGGCAAAAGCGGGCCTATTTCCCTCCGGCAGGAGCCCGGACCGACAGGTCGATCTTGGCCTCGTAGGTCTTTCCGGTAAGGGGATCCTTGAGCCGGACCGTGACCAGAATACCGCCACCGGGCGCGGTCTCGATGGAACCAATTCCGGTTACAGCAAGCCGCGTGGGAACCGGATCGATCTTGGAAACCGTTTCCGGCGCGACATTCTTCGCCGCAGGCGCCGGGATGCCGGCAGCAGCCAGTATCGCCGCCGTCGGCACGGCATCAGGTTTTTGTGGCGCGGAGGCTGCTGGTGCCACAGACCCGGTCGACGGCGGCCCCAGACTGTCCAGCAGGGCCTCCTCGTCGGCGTCAAGCTGCTGCTCGCCTTCGAGCGACGGAACCGGCGCGGAAGGCGCGGGTGAGATCCGAAGCGCCGGCCGCGGAACCGGGCGCTGGCTCCCTGGAAGCGGAGGCATTCCCCCGATGGTGGTATCCTTGATGTGCTTCAGGACCAGCTTGGTGAGCCCCTGAAAGGTCGGAAGCACTCCCTGGCCCGAACTGGCCACCGCCTCGAACTGCGGAAACCCGGCACGGTTGAGTTTTTCCTGCAACTCGGCGACCGGCATTGCGTCGGGAGCGTCACGTTTGTTGAACTGGACAACCAGCGGCAGGTCCGTCACCTTCAGTCCATAGTCCCGCAGGTTGTCGATAAGGTTCTGAAAGCTTTCCAGGTTGTCCTTGAGGAACCGGCGCGAGGAATCGGCAACGAACACTATTCCATCGGCGTTCTTCAGGACGAGTTTCCGCGTCGAATTGTAGAAAACCTGGCCCGGTACGGTGTAGACCTGTATCCGGGTCTTGAACCCGCTGATCTCCCCAAGGTCCACCGGCAGATAGTCGAAAAACAGCGTCCGGTCCTGTTCGGTCGCCAGCGTCATCAGGTCGCCACGCAGGTCTTCCTTCAGCTTGGCGTGGATGTACTGGATATTCGTGGTTTTCCCGGACTGCCCCGGCCCGTAATAGACAATCTTCGCGCGAATGTCGCGGGTGGTGTTGTTGAAGGTTGCCACGTTTCGGAGTCCGGACTGCCTTTCGCGCTATTTCTTTTCTTTCTTGCGCCGTTCTTCTTCCTCGCGGAGCTGCAATATCCGGCGTGCAGCACCCCGGACCGATGCCGAGGCATTCTTGTTCTTGCTGACTTCCTTCTGGTCGGAAGGCATCAGCGTTGCAAGAAATTTCATGGCCTGGTCGAGCGGAGCCTTCGGATTGTTCACGATGGAGTAACGAACCCCATACAGCTTCGAGTGGGTCTTGCTCTGGGCAATGGATCCCAGCACGAATGCGTCGATGTTCTTGTCCGCGGCAAATGCCTCGACTTCCGGTTCGGTGAGCTGCGGGTTTTTCATGACCGACATCGACACCAGCCGGTTTGGGTCGCGGACCAGCAGGGCCCGGACAGCCTTGTTTCCCTGCGAAGCAAGCCGCATCTTCTGGGCGATCGACATCTTGGCGATGGCAGCATAGACATTGGTCTTGGCCAGCTCGAACAGATTGGCTTCTTCTTCGGCCCCGCCCTCGGCCGGTGCATCGCTCAGCCATTCTTCAGGGAAGTCCATGTCGGCGAATTCATCAGCCTTGGGAGCATCCGAAATGGCATCGTCATCCAGTTCGAGCATCTCGACGTCACCACCGGCGTCCGCAAGTGTGGCTGTCCGGGCCACGGGACCGGGGGGAGTTTCGTCCTTGATCCCGAGGAAGATGTGACGGAACTCGATCACCCGGGCGCGAATGTCGATATCCAGCTTCGGGTTTTCCAGCAGCGCAACAGTGATCTGGGCGTTATCAATCATCCGTTCCTGGTTCTGCGAGATGATATCCACGAGCATGCGGTCGCCTGTCCGCGCCACATGCATCAACGTCTCGTCGGATATTCGCTTGGAAGTGATGATCCGCTCCATGACTTCGTCCGGCAGCCCAATCTTCGCCAGGTAATCGAGCACTTCAGGGGCCTCGATTTTTGAAACAGTGGAGGCGACCATCGGCGCCGGAAGTTCGCCGGCCGCCTTGGCCGCAGCCTCCCGGACGGCATCCACCGGATCGCTCGACAGGAAATACAGGGCGATCAGCAGGTCTTCGGGCTTGAGCGGCACCAGCCCCCTGGCCGCCATGAGACGTGTTTTCTCCGGGGCGTCAGGCCCGACGAATTTCCGGAGTACCTGGGGAATTTCCACGTCTGCCCTCGTCCCAAAAACAGCGCCGCGTCCCGCTCATGGGACCGGTTTCCATGCACCGTGCCCATGACACGGCACTCATTTCCGATCATGGCCTGCAGTGCACCGGGCAGGCCGCATGGGGCGAATGCCCCCTGCTGGCTAAACCTTCCGGCACACAGTCTAGCCAGTCATGCCACGATGGAAAAAGAAGCAGGGCCTTTAGATTGGCAAAAAACGTCAGTCCGCCAGATACAGCCGGGGATTCCAGCCGGCCTTCAACATGCTGGTCATGGCCGTTTCGGCTTCGGGAACGGTCTTGTACTGGCCACCCCAGAGATCATATACCCGCTTGGTTAGTTGAACCCGTTCCTGGGTGCCCGGTGGATATCCCGCAGGCCCCAGCTTTGCGGCATATTCGGCATATTTGGCCTGGGTGAAAAAGCTGCCTGCATAGACCGTATAGCTGGATGGCGAGTTCTTGATGACAAAGGCGTCGAAGCCCTTGCCTTTCAGTTCGCGGGCCAGCTTCTCCGAGGTCGCACGCTGGGGGAACTCGGCCACCCTGAGCCGCAGCATGTCGATGCGGGCATCGGCGGTGCGCTGGATGGGCTTGATGCCCCACTGGCGGACCCGTTCCTTGGCTCCATCCAGATGGGCCGGCACGACGTAGGTGCCGAAATAGAAACTGAGGAACTGGTTTTTGGCCAGCCGGGGAAGCGCCGAGCGGGCCGCTTCATCGGCATCGCCGGAAGCGTTGAACAGTGTCCGCGTCAGCACGTTCGCCCCATCGGGCCGGCGATCTATGTCGCCCAGCATGGCAAACGGACCCGGAAACGGATCCACAATCTTCGGCGCGGGCGGCGGAGCCTCCACCGGCGGAGACGGCTCGGCTGCGACCGGCCGGGGCGGAGGAGGAGGCGGAGTCGCTGATCCGCCAAACAGCATGAAGCCGGCACCGATGAGCAGCAGCAATCCGAGGACGGCGCCGCCAATCAGTATCATCTTTTTCCGTTTTTTGGCCTTGTCCGGCGCTCCATCGGAAAAATCGAGGTCTTCAACCGCCTGGGCCGGTTCACCCGGACCGGACGTATCACCGAATAGGTCGGTCACATCATCGTCCGGCGTCATTTCAAGGGGAGCTTCTTCAGCCGTACCGAATGGCTGAACCGCCTCGTGGTCCTGAAGCACCGGGGTCTTTTTCGCGCCAGCCGGCGCATTTTTTTTCGCTGCAGGAAGAGGTGCTGGCGGAGCAAACAGTTCCGCGTCGACTACATCGCCGCCTTCATCCTGCGTGGGGGGCTGGAAGAAATCGTCCAGCGACGCTTCATCCATTCCGTCGCCGCCGCTGCCATCTTTCGCCATGTTGGAGAGGAACTCCCTTGACCGGATGCCGCCTGGGACCGCGCTTAGGGCCACTTCATCCTTGATCTGTTATTCCTGATTCCCGGGAACAACGGACGAGGTGCCAGGCGGAGCTACCGGATCATGCTGTGTGGGACAGCCGGAAAGCTCAACATTTTCGCCATTTTGCGGTTAACGGAACAGACTGTCAAGAGCAGGGGAGTTCCATAAGCATCGCCGCGGGCCAGCGGAGCTTACCCGGCTGAAGCGTGGCTTTCGCCGGACAACCACCAGGTCAGTCTTCCAATCCACTTGTTTACAGGATGGTTTCGCGGGAGAAATCCCAGGGCCGGCTTGCGCCGGATACCCAGCGAATAGGCCAGTTGCCGGAGTTCATCGTGCTCGGGATCCACCGTGAGCCCCTTGTAGATCGCCTCAATGGCCTGAGGTTTTTTCCCAAGCTGGAGATAGACCTTCGCCATGTTCAGGAAACATTCCGGGCGGAAAAACTCGATCTGGGCGGCCTTGCTGCACGCCTCGATCGCACGGCCGGTATCGGCCCCTTCCCGGGCAAGCGCGAGTCCGAGATACGAGAGCACAAGCATGTCCTCGGGAGCCTCGGATTTCAGTTTCTTCAGTTCAACGAGTGCATCTTCCACCCGCCCGGCGTCGAGCATCTCGACCGCTGCCTTCCGGCGGCGTCTCAGATCGTCCATGTCCATGCCACTCACCCTCATCCGGCAATCCGGGCGTGCGGCATCCAGAAGACGGGCTTGGAGGCCGCAGTTCAACGATTCATTTCGTAGATCAATTTTAACCCAAAAAGCGTGAGGAAGGCATCTACTTCTTCAATTGTCTTCGATTCCTGGGCAATCAGCGACGAAAGCCCCCCGGTAGCCAGAACCCGGGCCTTGAGATCACCCTGCTCTTCCCGCAGGCGGTTGACGATCCCGTCCACAAGGCCGACGTAGCCATAGAAAATCCCCGCCTGAATCGCGTGAACAGTGTTTTTCCCCAGTATTTTCGTTGGCTTGGCGATTTCGACGCGGGGCAGTTTTGAGGCCGCCGAAAAGAGGCCGTTCAGGGCCACCTGAAGGCCCGGCGAGATCACCCCGCCCAGATACTCTCCCTTGCGCGTCACGTAATCGAAAGTCGTCGCCGTCCCGAAATCCACCACGACGCAGTTGTCGCCGGGGTACATGTGGTGCGCGGCTACGGCATTAACGATCCGGTCAGCCCCGACCTCCTTGGGATTGTCGTACAGGATGCTGATACCGGTCTTGATGCCCGGTCCCACCACCAGCGGCGCATGGCGGAAGTAGCGTTCGCACATGCGCGTCACCGGGTGGAGCACAGGCGGCACGACCGACGAGATTACCGAACCCCGGATCTTGCGGATATCGATTCCCGCGAAGTTGAAAATCTCGTGAAGCAGGATGCCAGTCTCATCGGTCGTACGGTCGGGATTGGTGGCAATCCGCCAGTGCCCGGCCAGCTCGTCGCCGTCATAAACGCCGAAAACGATATTGGTATTGCCGACATCGATCACTAGCAGCATGGATGTTTCACCTGAATTGCAGTGCGGACCGGAAAACTAGCGCCGGTTCTGACCCCGGATCAGCGTGACGTCACCGGCGACGATCCGCACCACGCGGCGCTCCGCCGTTTCTACTTGCAGGAATCCGTCCGAATCAAGACCGAGCGACCGGCCCTCAACAGTCTCTGTCCCGGTACCGACCCGGACCTCCTCGCCCGCCATCCGTGCGAACCGCTCCCAGTCGTCACGGAACGGCGCAAACCCCTGCGTCACGAACCGGAGATAGTGGGCCTCCAGTTCCATGCAGAGCCGCCGGGCGAAGGCGGCCCGGTCCACCCGGTTTCCCGACTCGATCCGCACACTCGTTGCGATATCCTTCAGTTCGGCAGGGAACTTTTCCACGTTCAGGTTCACGCCAATGCCCAGCACGATCCAGTTGATCCGGTCCAGCTCGCTGGACGATTCGGTCAGCACGCCGGACACTTTCCGGTCACCGATCAGCACGTCATTGGGCCATTTGATCCGGGGGCGCACGCCGGACACCGCCTCGATCGACCGGGCCACGCAGAGCCCCGACAGCAACGTCACCTGCGCGGCAGCCACCGGCGCAAGCGAAGGGCGCAACACGAAACTGCCGTAAAAGTTGAGCCCGGCCGGAGATACCCAGGATCTGCCGAGCCGTCCGCGACCGGCCGACTGGGATTCGGCCACGACGAGAACCCCCTCGGCTGCACCCTTGTCTGCGAGCCGGGCGGCCTGGGTATTGGTGGAGTCGGTCTTCTCGAACCAGACGATCTCCTGCCCCGCAAACTGGGTCTCCAGGCCGTGCTGGATCAGTTCTGGGTACAGCCGGTCGGGAAGACTCTCCAGCGCATAACCGACCGACGCCTTTGACTCTATGCCATAGCCCCGGTCCCGGAGACGCGCCACGGCCTTTGACATCGCCGCCCGCGTGACGCCCAGCTTTTCCGTCAGCTCCGCCGACGAATGGAATCCCCCGCCGCTTCTCAGCAGGTCCAGCATGGACAGTTCCGTGTGGGTAAGGCCGGCCATCGGTGATAATCAGCGGCAATCAGTGCATCAGGCTGCCCCGAAATCAGCCAGCCGGGCGAGCGACTGCTTCAGTTTTTCCAGTTCCAGCTTCAGTCCGGATTCCCGCTCGCGGTATTCGTCCACAAGGTCCGGATCCGCATTGGCCACAAATCCCTGGTTCGACAGTTTCTGGGTCAGCTTTTTCAGTTCATCCTCGCGGCCTGCGATCTGCTTCACCAGCCGGTCACGCTCCTTCTCCACCTCGATACCATCGGGGAAGGTAACAATGATTTCCAGCCTGCCGACGGCCGCCTGCGCTGACGCCTTTGGCCGGGCGGCACCGGCGGCAAGCTCCGACAGGGTGCGTATGCGGGCAAGCGCGGTGAACTGGCCCCGGAACTGTCCAAGAAGAAGCGCCGCGCCCTCGCCCCGGACCTGCACATCGACAAACCCGGAGGGCTTCACGTTCAGCTCGCCACGAATGTTCCGGACGGCGGTAATGGCCAGCCGCAGGTTCTCGACCTGCCGGATGGCCTCGCTCGCTTCGGGGACTTCCGTGGCGGGGAAATTTCCCTTCATCAGGAACTCTCCGCCGGGTTTCAGGCGTGAGGCCAGTTCGTCCGTCACAAACGGGACAAACGGGTGCAGCAGTTTCAGTGTATCCAGCAGCGTGTTGCCCAGGACGCTTCTGGCCACCTCGCTGCGTGCCGGGTCGGCGCCTTCAGCCAGATCCTGCTTCACGAACTCGATGTACCAGTCGCAGTAGGTACCCCAGACGAAGTGGTAGGCGGCGAGCGCGGCCTTGTCGAACTCGTATGCCTCGATGGCCCGGGCGACTTCCCTGGAGGCAATGCCCAGCTCCCGGCGGACCCACAGGTCAGCCGGCGACATTTTCGATTCCGGCACCAGTTCCGGCACCGGTCCGCCCAGCTTCATCTGGACAAACCGGGCCGCATTCCAGAGCTTGGTGATGAATTTCCGGTAGCCCTCGATCCGGTCCCGCGAGAGCCGGATATCCCGCCCCTGCGCGGCAAATGCCGCCAGCGTGAACCGGACCGAATCGGCTCCGACCTCATCGACGACCGACAGGGGATCAATGACGTTCCCCTTGGTCTTGGACATCTTCTGCCCTTCGGCATCCCGCACCAGTGCATGAATATAAACATTGCGGAACGGCACCTCGCCCATGAAGTGCAGACCCATCATCATCATGCGGGCAACCCAGAAAAAGATAATGTCGTGGGCCGTGACCAGAACCGAGGTCGGGTAGTATTTCCGCAACGTTTCGGTTTCGTCGGGCCATCCCATCGTCGAAAACGGCCAGAGCCCTGACGAAAACCAGGTATCCAGAACGTCCTCGTCCTGCCGGAGGTTCTTCGACCCGCATTTGGTGCATTTTACCGGCGCGGACATCTCGACGTTGATGTGTCCGCAGTCCCCGCAGTACCAGGCAGGGATCTGGTGACCCCACCAGAGCTGGCGCGAAATGCACCAGTCCTCGATACGCTCCATCCAGGCATAGTAGGTATTGGCCCACTGGGCCGGATGAAACGTGGTCCGCCCGTCCTTGACGGCCTTCAGCGCCTCGGCGGCCAGCGGCCCCGTTTTCACGAACCACTGTTCCGAGATAAGTGGTTCCACCGGCACACCATGACGCTGGGAGTAGCCCACCCGGTTCCGGTGCTTCCCGACCTTTTCCAGAAGCCCCTGCGCTTCCAGGTCAGCCACGATCCGCTTTCGCGCCTCATAGCGATCCAGCCCCTGGTACGGCCCGCCGTTCCCGTTGATCGTACCATCGGGGTTCATCACGTTGATCATCGGCAGCTTGTGGCGGTGCCCAGCGCGGTAGTCGTTCGGATCATGCGCCGGGGTGATTTTCACGGCGCCGGTACCAAACTCCCGGTCCACCATCCCGTCGGTGATGACGGGAATCTCCCGGTCCATGAGCGGAAGCCGGACGCTTTTCCCGTGGAGATGGCGATAGCGGTCGTCTTCGGGATTCACGGCAACGGCTGTGTCGCCGAGCATCGTCTCAGGCCGGGTGGTCGCCACGACGAGATGGCCCGAACCGTCAGCCAGGGGATACCGGATATGCCAGAGATTGCCGTTTTCTTCCCGGTATTCGACTTCGAGATCGCTGATGGCCGACCGCGACGCCGGACACCAGTTGACAAGATACTCGCCCTTGTAGATCAGGCCTTCCCGGTAGAGCCGGACGAATACTTCCCGGACGGCGAGGCTCAGGCCCTCGTCCATCGTGAACCGTTCGCGTGACCAGTCGCAGGATGATCCCAGCCGCTTGAGCTGATGGATGATCCGCGAGCCGTACTCTTCCTTCCACTTCCAGACACGGATGACGAACTGTTCGCGCCCGATGTCATGGCGGGTTTTTTTCTCCTTCGCCAGTTCGCGCTCAACCACGGATTGCGTGGCAATACCGGCGTGGTCGGTGCCGGGAAGCCAGAGCACGTTGCGTCCCCGCATCCGGTGATACCGGCAGAGGATGTCCATGACCGTGTTGTTCAGCGCATGGCCCATATGCAGCGCGCCGGTGACATTCGGTGGAGGGATCACGATGGAAAACGGCTCGCCGGGCGCACCGGGATCGGCTGCGAAAATGCCGGACTCAAGCCAGCGCCTGAGCCAGTTTTCCTCATAGGTGCCGGGGTCAAAGGTCGTGGGGATTTCGTGGGTCGTGCTCATATCCGGCAGAGTGGCTAACGCGAACCGGACAGGGAGGCAAACAGAAACCGGGCCGGGGCTGTCCCCCGGTCAGACCGGGGCTCTGCCCCCGCCTGTCACCCTTCCTTGAGACGGTCGATTTCGTTCTGGATAAGGCGCTCGGCGATCTTCGGGAACTCCTCGGAAATCGCCTTGGCGATCCGCTTCACCGATTCGTCGATCATGGGCCGCAGGGCCAGCTCGACTGCCTGCCGGACGGCCGCTTCGATCTGTGCGGGATCGACCGGAGCCGGAGCCCGAGCAGCCGGTGCGGCAATTGCAGGCGGAGGCATGGAAGGAGCCGGGGCAGCCTTCGGAGCCGGAGGGGGAGGAGGAGCCGTGACCGGAATCTTTACTGCCGGCGGTGGAGTGCTTGCCGGAGCCGCTTCGGGCTCTCCCAGATCCCACGCATCTCCGGAGTCGGCGGACAGTTCCACTTCGATCTCGGAACCGCCACCAGCCATCAGTGCTTCGGCTGCCGCGGCTGGAGCCGCCTCCGGTTCGCCCAGATCCCAGGTTTCTCCGGCAGACTCGGCTTCGACCTCGACGGTGGCGGGAGCCGCTTCCGGTTCACCCATATCCCATGCTTCCGATTCGGAAGCCGTCTCGACCGAAACTTCCACGTCGGCCTCCAGCGAGGTGGCAGACAGAGGAGCCGCTTCGGGTTCTCCCAGATCCCACGCCTCTTCCTCCACCGCGGCTGGCGGCGGGGCGGGAGGTGCCTTCGGTGCCGGAGCAGGCGGCGGTTTCGGCGCTACAGGTGCCGCCGCAGGCTTGGGCGCCGGGGCTGGCGGCGGCGAAGCCTTCACGGGAGCTGGAGCGGCTTCTGGTTCACCCAGATCCCATGAGTCGGTTTCGTCTTCCAGGGATACCGGCGCGGCCTTGGGCGGTGGTGGAGCCGCCGGTTTCGGGGCAGCCACCGGCTTTGCCGCTGCTGGTGCGGCTGCAGCCTTGGGGGCAGTGCCGGATGAAGCGGCAGTGACCAATTCAACAAGCGCGGTCGTTTCAAATGGTTTCTGGATGGCGCCCGCCACACCGGCGGCGGTGGCACGGGCCTCATTATAGGCCTCAGAGCCGACCTTGAGCAGAACAACCGGGATTCCCTGCCCCTTCAGCGCGTCCGCCACATCATAACCGGACTTCTTGGGCATCACGACGTCAGCTACCACGACATCAGGCTTCGCCGCCTTGGCCTTGGCAAGCGCTTCGTCGCCATCCCTGGCGAACTCCAGAACGAAATCCGGATGATTCGCAAAGGAAATCTGTACGGCCCGCTGGATGGTAATTGAATCGTCAGCGACCAGAACTTTTTTGGGCATGCGTAGCTACCTGAATTCCCGGCTTTTCCCGTCCGTAGCATCCGGCGCTGGCTGGGGGCAACCGGCGTCGCTCACCTGCTGAAGGCTGGACCACGGGGGACTTTAAACGATGAGTTTGGCCGTGTCGACCCGGTAGCAGGCGACACCGTCCAGTTGCCCGTGCCCGGTGACACCGGGAAACGGGGCACTGGACTGTCCCAAGGGCTCGAATTCCGGCCGCCTGGAGCCGGTCAGGAACCGGTCGAATACCAGCGCCACCGGCAAATCGCCCGCACTGACCACGCAGCCCCGGAGCGGCGAACCCGGCCTGGTCATCGGGAGCTGCATATCCGGTGACGGACGCAGGTACCGGACGCAATAGGTACGGCCTTCAACACGGGTAATTCCATCCCATGCGGCGGGAGGAGGAAGCCGAAACAGGCGCTCCATCTCGAAGAAGACCGCTGCGCCGGTAAGCGGAAATACCCACCGGACCCCGCCGCCGGAAACCAGCACATCGAGCCCTTCGATCGCCCGGCCCGGATCGGAATAACCGCGGATGCTGCTCATGCGGCCGATTCTCCCCCGCCCGCCCGGCGTACCACTCGCGCCAGGTCCACGACCCACACGGGTGCCCCCCCATGCCACCACAAACCGGTAAAAACCGTCTCGCCGCCGGCCCACCACCTGGCCGGAGCCGGCTCGACCTGCACGGAGCCGTTTTCCACTGATGCCACAACCCTCTCGACTGCCCAGAAGTATGGCTCACCGGTACCGCCGCCTGCGCCCACCCCTTCGATCGTCGTCACGAGCGTCGGATAGGCTTCCGCTACCCGTGACTGGAGGCCGACCTGTTCGGCGAGCGAGCGGAGTTCGCGTTCATCACCCGCCCATTCGACAATTCCCAGATAACCCGGCCGGCGGCGGCCCTGGCTCCGCTTGATCCGCGATGACTGTATTTCCACCACCGCATCGAGGATTTCCATCGGTATGGCAAACTGGAAACCGGCAGTCTCGACCACGAGCCACCGGTCATCACGGGACTGCCTCGCTCCCCCGGTCATTTCAGTGGCATCAGTGGCAGAAGACAACGCGGGTCTCCTCCCTGGGCCGGCCGGGTTCCGGGTAAGGAATACCCCGGTTCCCCAGCGCGGCAACGATTTCCTGACGGGCACCGCGCTGGCCAACCGCCGCCACCAGCAGGTCACTGTCTCCTGCACCGAGTTCCGTCACGGGCACGACCGGCACTCCCGACCGGGTCCGGCCGATCTTGGCGGGATCAACATCCACGAACCGGTTGACTGCAACGCCTTCCGACCGGAGCGCACGGGCGATCCGGCGGCCGAACGGTCCCGCACCGAGCAACGTCACACCACCCTGCCGGGCCCGCCGGAAAAACCGGGGGAGATAGTGCGCTTTCATCACGGCGAGCCGTTCCTGTCCATAGTGGTCCGGATCGGTCCGGGTGAGCCGGTCCGGACGGTCCCGCCAGACAACCGTCTCGGCATCGACCTTGGCAAATCCAGCTCCGGCAAGGAAGAGCCGGTACCACAGGTCCGTATCTTCGGCCCAAGGGACCATCCGGTATCCCCCTGCCTGTTCGGCCAGCGGCTTGCGGAACATCACCGAAGGATGGGCAAGCGGCGAATCGGTCCAGATGGCCTCAAACATCTCGTCATGGGTCCGCTGGCTGTTCATCCAGTCCACATAGCGAGCCATGCCGTCCAAACCGGCAGGAAAACCCGCCCCCCCCTCTGCCGGTTCGTGCCGGACCTGTCCGCCGACGAGGCCGATCTCCGGGTGCGACCGCAGGTAGTCCGTCTGGACGGCGATACGGTCCGGCGGCATGAGATCGTCGGAGTCCATCCGGCAGATAAACTCGCCACTGCATGCCTGCATTCCGGACCTGAGCGCCGATGCAATTCCGTCATGCGGAACGGTCAGGACCCGGACCCTGGGGTACCGACCGAACCGTTCCAGTATGGCCGGCGTGGAGTCGGTGGAGCCGTCATCAACCACCACGGCCTCAAACGACGGTCCCCGCTGGGCAAGTACGGTCTCCAGCGCCACCTCGACATGTGCTTCACCATTATAGACAGGAATAAGGACCGAGACTTCCGGCATAGACCGGCAGCGTAGCCGGTCCGGGGACGGGCAGGAAAAGGGGTGGACATGGACCCGAAAAAGGCCGCGCGCCCCCTGTTTCCAGAAGGGCGCACGAACCTGGCCCCTAAAAGGCCGGACGGGAGACTGAAAATCAGCCCACGTCGAAATACAGCTTGTGCTCGATCGGCGGCACCGCGAAGCGGGCCGTATCGAGTTCGTTCTGCTGCTTCCAGGCGATCTGCGTTTCGACCACGTCCTTGGTGAACACGTCGCCCTTGAGCAGGAACTTGTGGTCCTTCTCAAGCGCCTCGAGCGCCTCTTCCAGCGAGCCGCAGGCCTGCGGCACGTTGGCCAGTTCCTCCGGCGGCAGGTCGTAGAGGTTCTTGTCGAGCGCGTCACCCGGATCGATCTTGTTCTGCACGCCATCGAGTCCAGCCATGAGCATCGCCGCGAAGGCAATGTACGGGTTGCAGGCGGCGTCGGGGAACCGCACCTCGACCCGCTTGGATTTCGGGTTCTGGCTGTACATCGGGATACGGCAGGAAGCCGACCGGTTACGGCACGAGTACGCCAGGGACACCGGCGCCTCGAAGCCCGGAACCAGACGCCGGTAGGAGTTCAGCGTCGGGTTCGTGAAGGCGTTGAGCGCCTTGGCATGCTTCAGGATGCCGCCAATGTAGTGCAGGCCGAACTGGGAGAGTCCGCCGTAGCCGTCGCCGGCAAACAGGTTCTTCCCGCCCTTCCAGATCGACTGGTGGGTATGCATGCCCGATCCGTTGTCGCCCGAGATCGGCTTCGGCATGAAGGTCACGACCTTGCCGTGCCGGCGCGCCACGTTGCGGCAGATATACTTGTACCACATGACCTTGTCGGCCATGGGAAGCATCTGGTCGAACACCATGTCGATCTCGGCCTGGCCAGCGGTGGCCACCTCGTGGTGATGCGTTTCGATGGCGATGCCGACCTTCTGCATAACCAGGCACATCTCCGTCCGGATATCCTGCTGGGTATCGTACGGAGCTACAGGGAAATACCCTTCCTTCTGGCGGATCTTGTAGCCAAGGTTTCCGCCCTCGTCCCGGTTCGAGTTCCAGTGGGCTTCGCCCGAATCGACCGAGAACGACGCCTTGTGATGCTGCACTTCGTAACGGGCATCATCGAAGATAAAGAACTCGGGTTCGGGACCGAAGTAGGCAATATCGCCCACGCCGGAAGCCTTGAGATATGCCTCAGCCTTCTTGGCGATGTTGCGCGGATCCCGTGAATAGGGCTCCTTCGTGATCGGATCCACGATGTCGCAGATCATCGAAAGCGTCGGGTGCTGCATGAACGGATCAATCCGTGCCGTCGCCGGGTCCGGAACCTGAAGCATGTCAGACTCCTGGATACCCTGCCATCCGCGGATCGAGCTGCCGTCGAAACCGAGGCCGCTCACGAATACATCTTCATCGATCATGTTGATGGGATGGGACTTGTGCTGCCAGGTCCCGAGAAAGTCCACGAACTTGAGATCAACCATCTCAACCCCGTGGTCCTTGATCATCTTGAGAACATCTTTGGCTGTCGTCATGGTGACACCAATTCTCCTTGGGTGTTATTTTCCCTGCTTTGGTTTCCTGCGCTTCAGGGAAGCCGGGCCTGTGTTAAAGGCGCCACTTCCCCTCTTTTCCGGCTGGCGGCCGCCCGGGATCCAGCGTCCGCCCACCTGAATTCCTTATTGCTGACTCCCGCCGGCTAGATGGCGTCCTTTCCGGTCTCGCCGGTGCGGATACGGACCACCTGTTCCAGGGGAGTCACGAAAATCTTGCCGTCGCCGATACGTCCGGTATTGGCCGTACGCTTGATCGTATCCACGACTTCATCAACCTTCTCGTCATCAACGACGACTTCCAGCCGTACTTTCGGCAGGAAATCGACGACATATTCGGCGCCGCGGTACAGTTCGGTATGCCCCTTCTGGCGGCCGAACCCCTTCACTTCTCCCACGGTCATCCCCTTGATACCGATACCCGAAAGGGCTTCCTTCACTTCATCGAGCTTGAATGGCTTGATGATCGTTTCGACTTTTTTCATGCATCAGCTCCAGTATCCAAACGACCCCAGGCGGCGCTTACCCTAGCCATCGGATTTGCCGGTTGCTACGGGAAAACCGGACGGAACCGGCCCGGGGAAAAATATTTCTTCTAGTATCCAGTCCCGGCCGGAACCCCACATGAGATCCAGGCCGCACATGCACAAGGCAGCTACAGGTAGTCTGGCGGGATCCACCTGCCACCGGCAGGAACCCTTCCCGCCTGCGGCAATCCGTCACATTACGTAATGCCCTGCTGGCTACGGCCCCATACGGAGCCTTGGCCATCCACCCCAATGGGGCCACCAGTTCATCTGGTGTGGCCGTTTCCAGCCAAGACGCCCGGTTGACTGCAAGGAAGAAACCAAGCGACATCCCGAAACTGCCCAATGACTGCATCATGCAAATAACCCGCTTATTTTATTGTGATTTCCCGCTTATCCACAGATGACACCAATACCCTTGACGGGGAATTAGCCCGTGATTGCCAACCAGGCGCGCCTACGGATTAGGCAGTTCGTTCGCTAGTCGCCTCAGGAGTGGGCACCAGGGTGGAGATCAGGTACGGGCGTATACCAGAAGCAACCGCTGAAGAAGTCTCTTTCCCTCATGGCATGGCTGACGCCAGAAGTGATCCGGCTAAACCCGCAGTAAGCCCTGTAATCTCAATAGACTATCCCCGGTTTGCATGTTCGCTCCGGAACTCCATTGATATGCTTCTTCCCGGCCTCCAGATCTCGTGGTTCCAGACCAAACTTTGATGGACCATCCCAAGTTGGCCCGCGTGATGCACAACGCCATGCGGGAAAGACTGCCGTGCCGTCTGATCCACCGGGCCCGGCCCGTCTCGCCTGAGAGACAAACCTCGTTTGAGAGCTAACGGCTCCAATTGGCGTTCCGTCCGCACATGTTCCGGCAACAAGGTACGGGACACATGCGAACCGGAGCTGAACAAATATGAATATGGGAGAGGCAGGAAAGCCATGAGAAAAATTTTGAGCTGGTCCATGTTGTTGTTCTTCGCGGTAGCGGTCGCCGCGCCATCGGTCCTGGTAGCCGATGAAATGCCGGCCGCAACCGAAGCAGTCCCGGCTCCCGAAGCACCGCCGCCCGAAGCTGAAGCAGCCGGGACAGGCGGCGCTGAAGACAAGCTGGCTGCCCTGGAGCAGCAGGCCGCCGACCTGAAGATCGCCGCCGATACCATCTGGACGATGATCGCCGGCTTTCTGGTTTTCTTCATGAACGCCGGTTTTGCTCTCCTCGAGAGCGGCCTGTGCCGGAAGAAGAATGCCGCGACAATCCTTGGCAAGAACTTCACGGTATTCGGAGCGGCAACCATCGCTTACTGGCTGCTGGGGTTTTCGCTCATGTTCGGAAACGGGAGCAGCTTCCTGGGCGCGCTGTCACCATTTGTCGGCGATGCATCACTCTACGAATCACTGAGCTGGACCTCCATACCCATTGAGGCCAAGTTCTTCTTCCAGCTCGCCTTCGCCGCCACCGCCGCCACGATTGTCTCCGGCTGTGTGGACGAACGGAACAAGTACGGCTCCTTCATCGTGTTTTCGTTCCTGCTGACGATTCTCGTCTATCCGTTCCCCGGCAAGTGGATCTGGGGCGCCGGCTGGCTGGCTGACAAGGGCTTCTGGGATTTCGCCGGCTCGACGGTAGTTCACTCGGTGGGCGGCTGGGCCGGTCTGGCGGGCATTCTCATCATCGGACCGCGCATCGGCAAATACGGCACCGATGGCAAGGTACATCCAATCCCCGGCCACTCGATCCCGCTCGCCGTTCTGGGAACGCTGATCCTGTGGCTCGGCTGGTTCGGGTTCAACCCGGGCTCCACGATGGGAGCTGACTTCAACGCCATCGCCCACATCGCCATGACAACCAATATCGCCGCGGCCGCCGGCCTGCTGGCCGCAACCGGAGTTGCCGCCCTGAAGTTCGGCAAGCCCGACATCAACATGTCGCTGAACGGCGCCCTGGCAGGCCTGGTCGCCATTACTGCGCCCTGCGCCTGGGTGACTCCGGGCGGCGCTTTCCTGATCGGCGCCATTGGCGGCGTGCTCTGCGTTTTCAGCATCCTGTTCTGGGACAAGATCAAGATTGACGACCCCGTGGGCGCACTCTCCGTTCATCTGGTGAACGGCATCTGGGGCACACTCGCCGTGGGCCTGTTCGCCGCACCCGGCTTTGCCGGAGGCGACGCTCAGCCCGGTCTTGGGCTGTTCTATGGCGGCGGCATGGGGCAGGTGATACCCCAGATCATCGGCATCGTCTCGGTAGGAGCGTTCACCCTGACTGCAAGCCTCATCCTGTGGACGGTCATCAAGGTGACGATCGGTGCCCGGGTTACCGAGGAAGAAGAGGTCGAGGGTCTCGACTACATGGAAATCGGCGTCGAGGCCTACGTAGGCGACACAATCCACGCCAACCGCTGACCACGTTTCACCCGGGAAGGGGGAGAGGCTCCCATGGGTTCCGGATCCGGCGTTCGATACAAATATCGCCGGTCCGGCACCCCGGGAGCCTCGGCCTGTCCGGCCCGCGGTTACAATGCTCGGAGAAGCCGGAACCCGGCGGCGGGTTTCCTCCTCCGGGAGCCGGTGCCGGGGATAGCCACGGGATCGCCAGGCCTGCCGCTGGCAGACCTGGCTGGCAAGACCCACAGACGGCACTGCGCCCGGATTTCCCAATCCCTGACCGGGTTCCGGCCCTCCGTTTTCCTGACTGCTAGCGTTGCGCCGCACGGAGCCGGCGGCGGAATGGCAGCCGGGCGGCACCCCGGGCCGCCGCGCCCATGGCCAGGGCGGACAGGCCACCAGCGAGTGCCGCGCTGGCGATGACGGCCTCCCTGACCCAGCCTTCCTCGCGAAACCGGCGCTCACCGGTAAAGCGGGCAAGAAGGGCATCGAATGTGTTGCCGGTCAGATTCCCCACCATGATCCCGGCAATCGATGCCTCAATGGCGCGAACTTCCTTTTCATCAAACAGCCTGCCCAGTGCCGCACGGCTCGCCTTCGAAGGCGGCAGTTTCCCCGCTTCGGCACATTCCCGGGCATAATGGACGGCAGCCGCCAGGCGCTGATCCCCCGGCTCCCAGTCCGTTTTCATCATCTTCTGGATCTCGTCCAGTTCGACGCCTTCGTACTCCGCCAGCGAGCCGTGCACAAAGCGGCAATAGCGGCAGTCGTTCACCGCCGTCACCGCGAGCATCACCTCCTCGCGGAACCGGCCGTCAATCCCGTCTGCCCCAGATTCGGTCCGGACCAGAGACGGGACGCGCTGCGCCGTTTCCCACAGCCAGTATGCGTATTCACGGAGGGAGCCTGGAGTGCGCTTGCTAAAAGGCATGGACACAAGGATGAACGGAAACACAGCGGCTGGGCAAACCGCCCATCCCGTACCCCGCCTATCCGAAAGCCAGCGCCCGCGGGCCTCCTGGAAGGCGCGGGCGCTGGCGGGGTTACGGTCGCAGGCTAACCGACGGCTTACATCATGCCGCCCATTCCACCCATGCCGCCCATGCCGCCCATTCCACCCATGCCGCCACCCATCGGCGGGCCGTCATCCTTCTTGGGGATTTCGCTGATCATGCACTCGGTCGTAAGCATCAGCCCCGACACCGAGCAGGCATTGGTGATCGCCTGGCGGGTAACCTTGGTCGGATCCAGAATGCCCTTCTGGATAAGGTTGCCGTACGTTTCTTCCTGTGCGTCGAAGCCGAAGTCGTCCTTGCCCTCCATGATCTTGGAGATGACGATCGAGCCGTCCACGCCGGCGTTCTGGGCGATCTGCCGGGCCGGTTCCTCAAGGGCACGCTCGACGATCGACACGCCGAACTTGCGGTCGCCCTTGGCCGTGACCTTGCGGACCGCCGGCAGGGCGCGGAGCAGCGCGACACCGCCGCCGGGAACGACGCCTTCCTCCACCGCCGCGCGGGTTGCATGAAGCGCATCCTCCACGCGGGCCTTCTTCTCCTTCATCTCGACCTCGGTGGCTGCACCGACGCGGATCACAGCCACACCGCCT
>JAHCIT010000013.1 GCA_026129095.1 Deltaproteobacteria bacterium | reverse complement strand
TCCGACCTGGGCGATCTCCTTCTTGTCCTTGGTGGGCTTGGAGATGGATTTCAGTTCGTCCACCGCCACCGTAACGGCCTTGTCGATGCCGCGCTTCAGGTCCATCGGGTTATGGCCGGCGGCGACGAGCTTGACGCCCTCGCGGTAGATCGCCTGCGCCAGCACCGTGGCTGTGGTCGTCCCATCGCCCGCGATGTCGTTGGTCTTCTGCGCGACCTCACGAACCATCTGGGCTCCCATGTTCTCGAACTTGTTCTCGATATCCACTTCCTTGGCCACCGTCACGCCGTCCTTGGTGATGGTGGGCGAACCGAACGTCTTTTCGATCACGACGTTGCGGCCCTTGGGACCGAGAGTGACCTTGACCGCATCGGCCAGGGCATTGACGCCACGCAGAAGCTGTGCGCGGCCGGTTTCACCGTAAAGAATGTCTTTCGCTGCCATGATTTTCCGTACTCCCTGAAAAAATGCCCGGCGATCAGTCCATGACGGCCAGGATGTCTTCTTCCTTGAGGATCAGCAGCTCGTCGCCGCCTACCTTGATCTCGGTGCCGCCCCACTTGGAAAACAGGATGCGGTCGCCTTTCTTCACATCGAGGGGGATGCGCTTGCCGTTTTCATCGATCCGGCCGCTTCCCACCGCCACTACTTCCGCTTCCTGCGGTTTTTCCTTGGCGGAATCGGGGATGATGATCCCCCCCTTGGTCTTTTCTTCCTGATCGAGCCGTTTGACCAGTAACCGGTCATGCAGAGGACGAACCTTCATGCTTGCCATCCCTTTCATTGGAACTTGAGTTGAAACCTGAATTTGCCCCGCCCCCGCCGTTCCCCGGCAGACACGAAGCTGGGGCAGTAGTAATCATGCCCTGCAACCGGTCAAGGGATAACTGGCAATTAAAAGACGTGACTGCTAATTAGCTGAAATTATTTGGTATTTTCTCGATCCCTAGACCGGTTCACCCGGCCTCTTTGCCGACGACACTGACGAAGGCGACGCAACGCCAAGGCTGGCCGCCCAGGTTGTGGGTGACAGCCAGCCTGGGGTCGGGAAGCTGGCGTTTTCCCGCCTCACCGCGGAACTGGAGCCAGCATTCGTAGAGCATCCTGAGGCCGGACGCACCGATGGGGTGACCGAAACTTTTCAAGCCGCCGTCGGGGTTCACGGGCAAACGGCCGCCCAGTTCGAACGCGCCGTCCAGAACGTCTTTCCAGCCCTGCCCGCGAGCGGTGAAACCGAGGTCTTCGTAGATAACGAGCTCGGTCGGCGTGAAGCAGTCATGGACTTCGGCCATGGAGATCTGCTTCGCCGGGTCTGTGATGCCCGCCTGCCGGTAGGCTTCCTTCGCGGCGCGGACGTTCTCATTGATCATGGTGAAGTCGAAGTCCGGGTTGAGTGCACCCTCCCCCGTCCCGGCGGCAATGGTGAGTGCCTTCACGTACATCGGCTTCTTGTTGTACTTGTGGGCATCCTCGGCCCGGCAGATGATCGCGGCAGCGGCCCCGTCGGCGACCCCCGAGCAGTCGAAAATGCCCAGCGGGCTCGCCACCGTGGGTGACTTCAGGCACTCGTCCATCGAGACTGCCTTCTGGAACTGCGCCTTGGGATTGAGCGCCCCGTTGGCGTGGTTCTTCATGGCAATGCGCGAAAGTACCTCCTTCATCTTCTCGGTACTGACGCCATATTTGGCCGCATAGGCCGGGGCCAGCAGCGCAAAGGCCGATGGAGCCGAGAGGTTCGGCTCGGTACCGTCGGAATCGGGCATGGCTGACGTGAGACCGGAATAGCCGGAATCCTTCAGCTTCTCGACACCGATCGCCATCACCAGGTCATAGGCACCAGAAGCGACCGCATAACAGGCATTCCGGAAGGCCTCGCTGCCGGTAGCGCACATGTTCTCGACGCGGGTAATCGGGATGTAGTCGAGCTTCAGCGACTGCGACAGCGGCAGGGCTGCCCGGCCGGAGTTCATGGTGCCAAACCATGCCGCTTCGAGCTGCTTGGGGTCTATGCCAGCCGATTCATAGGCTTCGTAGGCTGCCTCGACGAGCAGGTCCTCAACGCTGGATTCCCAGCGTTCGCCGAACTTCGAACATCCCATGCCGACGACTGCCACACGGTCCTTGATGGTTCCTGCCATGATTTCGTACTCCCCTTAAGAGGAAGGCTGGATCAGCCCGCCGCCTTCGCTTTCCATGCGTAGTTGAAAATTCCACCCGCTTCATAGAGCCGGCGGAAGGTCATCTCGACCGGCTCGCCAACCTTGACGTTCTTGAGGTCAACGTCGGCCATGTTGCACATGAGCCGTCCCCCTTCCTCAAAATCGATCACCACCAGCAGTTCCGGCGGCGCAGGTGTGTAGGCCAAATGGTCGGCCGAAAATGTCCGTATCTTTCCCTTGGCCGTACGGAACGAGTAGTCGGTGGTCTTGTCCTTGGCACGGCACTTCCAGCAGACACGCTGCTTGGGGTAGCTCAATGCTCCGCAAGCCGTGCAGCGGCTTCCGTAGAGGCCGAGGTTCTGGTGATAGTTCCGGAACATGGCAGTTGCTGCCGGACGCTTCATTTCCGGGCGGCGGGGCGGCTCGAAATCAAGCAGATTCCGCCACCTGAGGTAGTCCGTGTAGCGGATGTCGTTCCGCTTGCGTTCAATAAGGTCAGAGAGGTGCCGCTTGGGGCGCCAGGCGTCAATGCCCGGTGTCGCCTCCAAGAGCAGCGCATCGGCTCCTTCGGCATAAGATACGAAAAGGATTTTGTCGCCGGCTTTCGCCTTTTCCAGTGCCCCGGTGAGCATCATCGGTCCGTGGGCGGCGCCTGCCTGGCCGACCGTGGCTTCCAGCGCATCCTCGATGGCTTCCGGCCTGATGCCGCACATCTTGGCCACGGCCTGCGTTGCCTTGCTCGAAGGCGAGGCGCAGACGAACCGGTCCACCTGCTCCCCTTTGAGACCCGCCTGCTGGAGCGCCTGCTTCACCGCTGCAGGTATGGCCCGGTTCACACCCTGGACAATGCCGAACCGCTCTTCCCAGTTGCGGACCATCACGTCCTCATGGCGGCGGAAGTTGTCCACGATCTCGTTGGCAACACTGGCCGTCGCCAGCACCCGCGCCACAAGATCCCCTGTTCCGAACAGGAACGCGGCCGCCCCGTCACCGAAACTGCTTTCGTTGCCGCCACCGGCTCCGCCGATCCGGCAGTCCCCGGCCAGCGCCAGTGCGGGCTTACCCGTCGAGACTGCCGCATCCAGCGCCGCCAGCAGGGCACTCGAACCCGCCCTGAGCGAATCACCGAAATCGGCCGTGCGGACCTGCGGTGGCATGTCGAGGGCGGCGGCAATAGTCGTGCTGGAAGCCTTTTCGGCGTACGGATTCGTCGTCGTGCCGAGATAGACTGTCCCCACCTGCTTCGTGTCGTATTTCCACAAGGCATTCCAGGCGGCCTCAACCGCCATCGAAACCGAATCCTCGTCGTAGTTGGCAACCGACCGCTCGCCCTTGCCTCCCGGCTTGCCGTGGGCCTCGTTGAGCGCCTTGCGCTGGAGCCGGTGAAAGGGGACATATGCCCCGTATGCCATGATGCCGACCATATGCTGTTACCTTTGAACTCCCCTGGAGATAGCCGGGGGCCACAATGCTCCACCCGGAACGGCCAGTCGAGCCAAAATCGACCGGAGAGTCAATGGGGAGCAAGACTCCCGGCACAGATCACTTGAATACGAGCGTATAGCAGTAGATGAACACCGACAGCGCCGTCCCTGTGAAGGCGTAGATAGCGAGCATCTTCACCCCCTGGGAGTTTTCAGCCGGTTTCCATCTGGCAACGGGACCGGCGATGATCCAGGCGATGCCGGAAGCGACGACCGCCACAACCAGCGCGACGATGGTCCGGCCGTAGTAGTCCATCCCGATGAGCGGAGGATCGGGCATCCCCCACTGCCAGCGGTGTTCCAGCGGGATGTAGGCGGGCACCTTGACAGGAAGAATCGCCAGAAGCGCGAACATGAGCCCAAAGGTGCTCACCAGAATCGCGGCAGCAGCCACGCCGGTGCCTTTCGTACTGTTTTCTGGAGCTTCACTCATGTACCGATCCCCCGGTGCAGCGTCACCCATAGCCCCAGCACGGCAATAAGCCAGGTAAGGGCCGTGGCCGCGTAGTAGAAGTTGTCGTGCAGAAGCTGCCGCGCCTGGCTTTTGAGCGGTGCGTGACGGAGGAGCCAGGCCCCGAACACCAGCACGAAAACGATCGAGGCGTAGTTTTCCTTGAGATCGAACAGGTCCACCACCAGCGGATAGTGGGCGTCGAGGAACTCGGCGCGGGTACGGATCCGGTAGGTCGGGTAGGCAATGAACCCCAGCAGCATGGAAGCAAAGAGCGATATGTGAATGACGGGCCAGAACTTCTCCGCCCGCCGGTAGTAGCCCGCCGCCCCGGTGCGGTTTCCTTTCCAGATGAAAACCGCCCCGTGGGTAAGTGCGCCAGTAAGCGCGATTCCGGCAAGACCGTGCAGCAGCGTGAGCAGACGCGCCGACGATTCAAAAACAATCTGGCTCATCCCTGCTTCCCCTCCAGTCCCGCCCGGTAGCGCCGCACCGAAGGACACTCGGGATCGAGTGCCTGGAAACTGCCGTTCGTGTGTTTCGACACCGCATGGCATCCACCATGGCAAAGGTCCAGATAGTCGCACGAGGCGCAGGGCTCAGGCGGGTTTGTCCACCATGCCTTGAAGTTGGCAAAGGCCGACGGGTCTTTCCATTTCGAGGGCAGATCAGCCACCGGAACACTTTCATCCCAGGCGAAACTGCATGGGGCCGCCCGGCCATCGGGGTGGACGGCGGCGAGCCAGTTGCCCCCCTCGCAGCCCCGGATGGAGAAAAACCGCACGGTCTCCCGGTCTGGCTTGTGGAAGTAGACGAACGGCCCGAACGAGCAGTCGAGTTTTACCCGGATCCGGTGCTTGCGCGTGAGTGTTTTTACCTGCGGGAAGAAGTTTTCCGCCTGCTCCGCCGTGAGGCAGAACTCCCCATAGTGTTCGGCGCCACGTCCCGCCGGCTTGAAGCGCAGCAGCTCGATCTCCAGAAGTTTATTCCGCTTCACCCAGGCGAATATCTCATCCAGGTGGCCGATGTTCTTGCGGGAGATGACGCAGTTGATGCCAACCGGGATGCCCTCTCTTTGCAGCAAGCCGATTGCTTTCTCAGCCGCCTCGAACCCCTGGTATCCGCGGCTTTCGCGGTAACGCTCGCCCAGATCATCCACCGACACGTTCACCTGCCCGAATATCCGGCAACGGCGGGCTTTCTCCTCCGTCATGCCCAGGCCACTCGTCGTGATGTTCGGTACCATGCCGAGCTTTCTCATCTCGGCGGCGAGATCAAACAGCCACGGCACTTCCAGCGTCTCTCCGCCGCCCAGCGCCACATGGAATACACCCATTCCAGCCAGAGTACGGATCCGGCCCAGGGCCAGTTCATAATCCTTCCGTTCGGTCTCCAGCCGGTCAGTCGGCCGCGAGTCCATGTAGCAAGCCGTGCAGCCGGCAGCGCAATAGTTGGTGAGCGCCAGATGCACTTCTGTCGGCGCCGAAAGCTGGCCGTCCCAGGGCTCACTCCACGCCGGGCTTTCCGCCACGCCCCGCTCGCGCAGGTAGTCCTGGTCCACCAGCATGAGGAGCGGCGGCTCCTCGACGGAGATAATCCCGCCGAACGGCTCGTACCGGTATCGCCAGCCCGCCTTGGTATCCATCCGGAAATGCTGCCCTGTTCAGCCAAATATATCCAATCTGCCCTGTAACGGCGAGAACTCATTAACTGGACAATAATGGCGAAGGGTGTCCGGGATAATCTCCCCTTCCCGCGCCAGCCGCGCCGGTGCTATGGTGGAGCTTCGACTGCTGGATAACGACCGGAGACTTGCAGGATGTCGTTCTGGAGCAAATGGATACTGCCGTGGAAACGGCGGCGCGGACGGGTGCTCGAAGTGAAGTTCGGCTACAACCCGAACTCGTCTTCGATCGGTGCCGATCTCACACCGCTTGTGATCTTTTCGGGTTTTCTCATGGTAGCGATACCGGTCATCTCGGCTTACCTGCGAAGCCGTGTGAAACCAGGCCACGGCGAGCCCATGCCGGGCCAGTCCGGGACGGAAGCGGCATCGTGACTGAGCCTCCATCCAGTCCACCAGTCCCGAAAGCGGACAATGTTCGCCGCTTTGTCATGGCGGCGCTGGCCATTGCGGTCGTGGTCAGCATTTATCTTCTGTACCTCACTACCCGTTCGGAACTTCCGGATGGCCTCATCCCGTCGGCACCACCGCAACGGGGTGCGGAAGTGGACCACGTCAAGAAGGCCCGTGCATGGGTGGAAGAACAGCGCATGGAATCCGGGCAGCTCTATGCAGAGGGTGAGGTGGAGCCCGAGATGCAGGGCGTGACACTCGAACCGATGACCATGCACCAGGGACGCCGGCAGGAAGAAGAAGTCCCTGAGAAGCTTCCCGAAACATTGTCGTCGGTCATCGCTGCCGTTAACCAGCCGTTCCGGCGGACTTTCGACAACCTGCCGTCCTTCGTGGTCGATTTCAGTTTCGAGATGAAAAGTTCGGAGCCGAAGCTGGGCAAGGTATACAGCAAGGGTGCCGTGCGTTTCACCAAGGCTTCGAACGGAGACTGGCACGCCAGTTACAACGTCGATACCGATAGTCCCGCCCAGACCTTCCACAAGCCGCTTTACAAGAGCCAGTTCTGGCTGATCGGGAACCGGCCGCTCCTTCAGCGGCCTGGCGACAAGCAGGCCGCTGACATCAACGAGCAGTCACCTGAGGAAGACCAGCAGCTTCTGAATTCCATCACTTCAGGGCAACTCGATCTGCTTTCCCATGACCTTCTCCGCCGGTGGGTCAACGAAACCCGGCAGGCCATCGGCTACGAGCTCGCAGGGGTGGGAGAATGGCTGGGCAGGACCGTAGACCAGTACAAGACGGGCCCCTCTCACTATACCGGAGAAAACCCCGGCATCACGGTGCGAAACTATGAGGGCACAATCTGGATTGATCGTGAACTTTCGGTCCCTCTCAAGGCTGAACTCTACTATAACGGCGTTCTGACCATCCCTGCACCGCACCACTATACCTATGACACACAGCACCGCGTCCGGATGGAAGTGCAACAGATCGGCACCGCACCGGCGGTTACGACACCGCCCGTCAGGCCGGCAGGAAAGAAATAGCCGTGGCCCGCTGGCGGGGTCTCCTTCTGGTTGCTGCATATGGTTGCGGCCTGATGCCTCTGGCCGTACTTGCTACCGGCGAGGCATCTGCGCCGGAGGAACCTGGCGAGATCCTGTTCGTCGAGGGCCAGAAGGCTGAGACGGCGGGGAATCTCGATGAAGCCTGCCGGATCTATCTGGAAGTGGCGAACAAATACCCCGCCAGCCCGTCAGCGCCGAGCGCGCTGTTTCAGTGTGGTTTCATCCGTGACCAGCAACTTCACGATGTGGACGGCGCACTCGAAATATACCGGCTGGTCGTCTCCCGCTATCATGACAGCCGTGCAGCGGCCCGCGTGGAGCGGCGGCTCCCCTCACTGCTTCCGTTCGAGGGTAAATGGGCGGCAACCTACAAGGAGTTCCAGAAACTCCTCGACACCCGGAAGGACATCGGTGAGGAAGCATTCGAGCAGGAAATGCTCAGGCTTACCGAGGCCAATCCCGGCTATCCGCGTTCGCCCGAATATCTCTTTTTCCTTGCCAAGAATGCGTTCCGTCAGAACCGTTTCGATGATTCACGCCGTTTGTACCGGATGGTGTTTGACCGTTATCCCGGCACCCTGTCGGCGGCGTTTGCACTGAAAGGTCTGGGCGATCTGGAGTTTACGCGAAACCGCTACTCCCAGTCGGCCGCCTACTATGATGCTGCTACCGCGCTTGGCGAAAAACTGGGCGTCCCGCCCCCCAGCCCCGCCCAGCGGGTGAAAGCCCATCTCTACGTCGCCCGCTATCAGGCACTGCTGGGATCGTTCCTGCTGCTCGCGCTCTCCGCCATTACGCTGGTTTGGCTCGCTCCGGCCCCCGCCCCGTGGAAGGAACTGGCGCGTTCTGCCGGTTCAACGGCGCTCTGGCTGCTGCCGCTTTTCGCCATCCTTTTCGGTGTCACCGCTTGGCTTACCTTCGGTACCGGAGATGTCGAGTCCATGGTCAACATCTCGGGCCGCGAGCCCCGGCTCGTCATTGCCAGCTACCTGATGACGGCGATTGGGGTCTTCATCGGCAACTGGATATGGCCCGGAGCCGCTGCAAAACCCTGCGGCAAGGCCGTTTTCTGGCCCAGCTTCATCCTGTTCCTGGTGGCAGGAGCCTACTGCCTGTTCTACTGGCTGGATCTCGTTTTCTATCTGGAAGCCGTCCTGCTCGATACTGATCCCAAGACCGGCATGCCTATTCTGCCGTTCCTGAACTAGGAGTTTTCCCGGCCGGCCGGCCCGACTTCATCCAGTCACGGGCCCATGCCATCGTCCCGCCGGCACCCACGGCGTACATCCGGTCCCGGCCTTCCTCGAACAGCGCCCGGACTCTGGCCTTGAGCCTCCGGTCAGGCGCGGAACCGGTGAGCCACTCGGCAGGAACTGCCTCCTCGTACATTCGGAGAGATTCCGCCTCGCCACCGGTCTTTTCCCATTCCAGCTCGACCCATAGCCTCGCCGGCTCGCCGGTCAGCACCTCACCACCGTCTCCGCGCATGACATCCACCCACAAAAACAGCGAGATGCGGCCCGCATCCGTCACCACGCGCGTGGCGTCCACGAATACCGTGTCGGTTTTCATTCGTGCAGGTGTCAGGCCGTAGCCCGGCTGCCGGACTGGTGGAACTGGTCCAGCCTCGGCAGCCAGCCCGCCTCCCGGTACCACTCGATCGTCTGACGCAGGCCATCGACCGTGCGCGGATAGTTCAACCTGAAGCCGGTGTTCTTCAGCTTCCCGGTGTCGAGGATATGGTTCGACCGGAGGTAACCAAGAAAATCCATGTCGAGCGTGGGTTTCAGGAAATCCTTCACGCCGGCTTCCACCAGCTTCTGCCACTGCTGGTCAATCTGCTTCTGCCGGCCGGCAAGCCATGATTTCGGCACGTATGGCGCCACCCGGCCCAGCAGGTGAAAAACCGGGTCCGGTACATGGTATTCATCAGCCGGTTCGATGCCGAACTCGCCAGCCATGAAAGTGGCCAGATCACCCCACGCCTGCGGGGTATCGTCGGCGCAGTTGTAGGCCTCGCCCACCTTGCCATGGGTGGCAATATGCACCAGCGCGCGGGCGACATCCTCGACGTGCACATGTGAGAGTTTCGGCCCTCCAGGGATAGCCGGAGCCTTCCGGATGCCGAAAAACCGCAGCATGGCAATAGCCGACAGGAACGTGACAACGCCGTAGCGGGAACGCGGCCCATAGATCACGGTCGGCCGGAGCGATACCACCGGGAGTCCGCGGGTGCGTGCATAGTGAAACGCCACAGCCTCTCCCTGTTCCTTGGTCGCCTCATAGGGATTCTTCGGCCGGTGCGGCCAGCTCTCATCCGCTGCGCGGCGGCCCATTCTTCCATAGACACCGATGGTCGCCACATGCACGAAACGCTCCAGTTTTGTCCCGGAAGCGGCACGGCACATCATTTCGGTTGCCTTCACGTTGGCATTGAAAAGCTGCTCACGGCTGGCGGCGAAGTTGAACAGTCCCGCGAGATTGAAGACGTGGGTGACTCCATTCACGAGTGCACGGCACTGCTCAAGGTCCAAAAGGTCCGCCGGCTGCGTTTCCACGCCGAAATCACGGGAGAGATGGTCGATTCTGACCTGCGGCAGGTCACTTGCCCGCACATGCCAGCCCTGGCGGACCAGCTCCCGCACCACATTAAGTCCCAGAAAACCACCCGCTCCATTCACCAGCGCAAGCCGCCTGTCGATGGGTGTTTCGGCAGGGACGCCGGACGCCACCCGCCTTGACGATGCCGCCGTGCGGGAACTGCTTTTTGCCGTGGTCTTCTTCGTGCTGCCCTGAGCCTTCTTCGCCATGTCTGCATCAACCTCCTGCCCGCTTCCGTTTCCCCAGCCAAACCCTACCGCACGGTCTAAATGAGGCAAGCCGGGCAGACATGGCATAGGAACAGGGTGTTTGCGGCCCTTGAGCCTCTGTGCCCGATTGGCCAAGCTCACAGGTAATGGCTACCCAATCGCTCGCCAGCGGCAAGGTGCTCGTCGAGACCGGCCCTGTAACCCGAATCCAGCTCACCAATCCCGCCAAACGGAACTCCCTGGATGCGGAGATGGCAGTGGCTGTCTCGAAAGTTCTGGATGACGTTCAGAAGAATAATGACGTCCGGGTCGTGATATTCCGCGGGGCCGGTGACGAAGCGTTCTGCTCCGGCTATGACATTGCCGCGATCCCGACCGGAGGCGCCCGCCCCGGCGATAGCCATGGCGTCCGCAAGGATTCGAACGACATCGAAGCCAACGAACTGCTAAGGATGCTGGATAGGGTCGAGGAGTTTCCCCTCCCGACAGTCGCTATCCTGAACGGCCATGCCTATGGAGCGGGAGCGGAACTGGCCGTCACCTGCGACTTTCGCCTGGCTGCCTCGCACGGGAAGTTCTCGATGCCGCCCGCACGACTGGGCATCTGTTATCATCCTCGGGGTATCAAGAAGTTCATTGACCTGATCGGCGCGGGAGCTACGCGCATGCTGTTCCTGGCTGGCGAACCGGTCACGATGGAGGAGGCACTCCGGCTGGGACTCGTCAGCCGGATTGCGGACCGGAGCAACCTGGACGCGGCCGCAGAAACACTCATTCAGCGGATTGCGGCCAACGCCCCACTTGCCGTCCGCGGGATGAAAAAGACGATCCGCTACCTGCTGGACGCTCCTCCGCTGGACGCCGCCAGGGAACAGGAACTCAAGCAGATCCGGATCGCCTGTTTCCTGTCAGAGGATCTGCGCGAGGGCCAGCGGGCCTTTATCGAAAAACGTCAGCCCGTGTTCCAGGGAAAGTAAGGGATCATCGATGCAGCCCGCCACGCAAACCTCTCCATCCCCGGCCGTCCAGCAGATACAGGCGCTCAGGTCGTCCATCGGCCGCATGATCCGGGGCAAGGACGAGATAATCGAGCTGGTCGTAGCCGCCCTGCTCGCCCAAGGGCACGTCCTCCTGGAAGATCTCCCAGGTGTTGGGAAAACAACGCTCGCACAGGCCCTCGCCCGGAGCCTCGATGCCAGTTTCCGCCGTATCCAGTTCACCAGCGATCTCCTGCCATCCGATATCCTGGGGGTGTCAATCTGGAAGGAGTCCGATCGCCGGTTCGAGCTGGTACCAGGTCCGATTTTCCACCACATCATTCTGGCTGACGAGATCAACCGTGCTTCACCCAAAACGCAGTCGGCCCTGCTGGAGGCCATGAGCGAAGGGCAAGTTTCCATCGAAAACGAAACGCTGAAGCTTCCCCAGCCATTCTTTGTCATCGCCACCCAGAACCCTCACGAGCCGCACGGCACGTTCCCCCTTCCGGAAAGCCAGCTCGACAGGTTCCTGATGAGGCTTTCCATGGGTTACCCGGCAGAAGCCGAAGAACGCGACATCCTGCGCGAAACGCTGGGTCACCCCGAGTGGTCGAGCCTGAAGCCAGTACTCGGTGTGAATGCGATGTCAGATTTACAGGCTGCAGCCGCGGCTGTCCGGGTTGAGGAAACGGTGCTTGATTACATCGTACGGCTGTCCGGAGCGACCCGCGCGGATGCCCGGTTCACACAGGGTATGTCGCCCCGTGGCTCATTGGCACTCAAACGGGCGGCGCAGGCGCTGGCGCTTGTCCGGGGACGGGGGTTTGTCATCCCCGAGGATGTTCAGACAGTCGCCAAGCCAGTGATGCTCCACCGGATCATCGCCAAAGATCCCCGCCAGAAACCGGCAGATCTCGTACTGGACGAACTGATCAAGACTGTTCCGTCGCCGAAATAGGACTGCCCTACCCCAGCTTCTTCATCGTTTCCCGGATCAGGCGATAGCTGGGCACAAGATGGTCATTCACCAGGTTCACGTCAGCCAGAACCGGCATGAAGTTGGTATCACCGTTCCAGCGCGGCACAACGTGGAAGTGCAGGTGTTCATCGATTCCGGCCCCGGCAATCCGGCCGATATTCATGCCGACATTGAACCCCTGTGCCCGGATCGACTGCTGGAGGGCGGCCACTGACTTCTGGATAAGCTCCATCAGGCCTGCCGTTTCCTCCGCGGTCAGCGATGTGAAATCGCTCGTATGGCGGCGAGGAACCACCATGAGGTGCCCGTTCGTGTAAGGATACCGGTTCATCACCACGTAGGCATTTCCGGTCCGGCAGAGAACGAGGTTCCCGTCTCCATCATCCATCCTGAGCAGCTCACAGAGCACACACCCCTGGAAGGCAGGACCATTCGTGGCGTGTCCCTTGATATAGTCCATCCGCCAGGGAGCCCAGAGTCTTGCGCGTGTCCGTGGTGATTCCGGCTGCAGGTCCACGCCCCGCATCCGGAGCCTGCTGCCACCCGGCTTCCTGGAGGAAGCGCGGTGCGTCTTCGTCCTTGCCCGTCCGGAAACCTGCTTGTTGCGCTTGCCAGCCACGGGATCACTCCCTGCCCAAACGGCTTACCGGGGCATCAGGTAGAAAAGAAGACCGTTGAATTCGAGATGCTGGGCGATCTGCCGTCCGAGGAGCTTGCCCAGAAACGGCGTCTCGTCAGGACCAGACCATTCGTCATCCTGATCGGGAAACAGGTTGAAAATCGTCGGCTTGGGGCGGCGCGGGTAAATGACATGCGGGTCTGGACCGAGCTTTGCCAGTTCCCCGGCCTTGGCGATGGCGGCGTCGAGATCACCGACCTGATCCACCAGGCCCGCCGCCGCAGCCTGCACACCAGTAAATATCCGCCCGTCAGCCACCGCCAGCACCTCTGCCCGGTCCATTTTACGACCTTCGACGATGGCATCAACGAACTGGTCAAAAGTGGAATCCAGGAGCGACTTGAGCAGCCTTTCCTCTTCGCCAGTCATGTCCCGTGCCGGATTCAGGATATCCTTGAATGTGCCTTTTGAGTTCTTGATAACCACCGATTCAACGCCAATCTTGGCCAGCAGTTTGTGGAATTTCGCCGTCTCGATCAGCACACCTATGGAGCCGGTGATCGTACCGGGGTTGGACACGATCCAGTCGGCGGCCGAAGCGACATAGTATCCCCCGGAGGCCGCCGTCGATCCGAACGACACGACGACGGGCTTTCCGCCCTCCCGTATGCGCCGGATCTTGTTGTAAATCTCCTGGCTTGGCACCACGCCCCCGCCGGGACTGTCCACGCGGACTACGAGCGCCTTGATGGACTTGTCTTCGCTCCTTGCGTGGAGCTGCTTGATGACCGGACGGGCATTGAAAATCGGGCCTTCAATGGGCACCACCGCGACCGATCCCGACGCCCGGCCCCGGAGCATGGCTGACGCCGGACCGGACGAATCGGAAGGGGAGAACAGGCTTCCAGTAAGGATGACCAGCACCAGGACGAGCGTTGTGCCGACAATGATCCAGACGGCCCGTGAGGTCTTGCTCGCCAATGCCGGCTCTCCAAAATGGCAGCGGGCCGGTAGTGAACGGCCCGCTGCTGCTTCCTATTCCTTGCTCTCTTTGCCGCTGCCGGAAGCTTCCGGTTCGGCCGCAGCAGCTTCCGTAGCGGGCTGGCTGGCAGCCGCCTTTTCGGCGATGCGATCGGCGAGAATGTCGCCGAGACTGGCCCTTGCCTTGCCCTGAGTCTCGATGAACTTCTTGATGTCAGCCTTGGTGGCGTTCATCTCCATCTGGCGGACCGACAGGCCAACCTTGCGCTCGTTATCATCAATGGAAGTGATTTCAGCGCGGATCTTGTCGCCGATCTTCACCACTTCGCCGGCATTACGGACCGGCTCGGTTGATATCTCGTTGGTCCGGATGAGACCCTCGACTCCCTCGACAATCTCGACGAACGCGCCAAAATCGGCGATCGACTTCACCACGCCTTCGATGATGGACCCGCGCCGGTACTGGGACTTGAAATCTCCCCACGGGTCGGACTCCAGATGCTTGATCGACAGGGATACTTTTTCGTTGTCCACGTCGATGGACTGGATCTTGGCCTTGATGACCTCATCCTTGGTAAACATCTCCGCCGGATTCTTCACCTTCTTGGTCCACGAGATATCCGACACATGGACAAGACCGTCCACTTCGTCGTTCAGCTCGACGAAGATGCCGAAGTCGGTAATGGACTTGACCTTGCCCTCGATGATCGAACCCACCGGGTGCGTTGTGGCCAGTTCTTCCCACGGATTCTTGAGAAGCTGCTTCATGCCGAGCGAAATGCGCCGGCTGTTCTTGTCAATGGACAGGATGACGGCCTCGACCTCGGCTCCGACCTTGATGAATTTGGACGGATGCTGGTGCTTGGCCTTCTTCGACCATGTCATCTCGGAGAAATGGACGAGACCCTCGACTCCTTCGACGATTTCGACGAAGGCTCCGTAATCCACCACGGAAACCACCTTGCCCTTGACCTTGGTCCCAATGGGGAACCGGTAATCCACGTCCGACCAGGGATCGGGCTCCAGTTGCTTGAGACCGAGTGCTACCTTGTAACGGTCCTTGCCGTCCCGGTCGGTTTCATGGTCAATCCGGAGGACCTTCACGGTCACATCCTCGTTGACCTTCACCCGTTCAGCCGGGTTGTTGAGCCGGCCGTACGACATGTCGGTAATGTGCAGCAGACCGTCAATTCCGCCCAGGTCCACGAATGCGCCGTAGTCGGTGAGGTTCTTCACCTTGCCAGTAATGGTAGAGCCGACCTCAAGGGTTTTCAGGGTCTGGTTCCGTTCCACCTCGCGCTCTACTTCGAGCACATCACGGCGGGACACCACCACATTGTTGCGGGCCTTGTTGCACTTGATGATCTTGAACCGCAGGGATTCCTTGCTGTTGAGATACGGATCCAGGTTGCGAACCTTGTGGAGATCCACCTGCGACTGGGGCAGGAATGCCTTCACACCGATGTCGACCTGGAGGCCGCCCTTCACGCGTCCGGTGATCCGTCCTTCAACCACGAGGTTCTTTTCAAAAGCCTCCTGTATTTCATCCCAGATACGGCGGCGATCGGCTTTCTCCTTCGAGAGGCGCACGAATCCGCCCTGGTCCTCGAGATCCTCGACCATGACCCGGATCTTGTGGCCGGGCTGCACAATGACCTTGCCGCCATCATCGGTGAACTGGAAGACCGGGACACGGCCCTCGCTCTTGTATCCAATGTCGATAATGACTTCATCGCCGTCAACGGCCACGACCGTCCCCGTGACGACCTCGCCTGGACGAATGCTCTCCGCTGCGACACTTTTTTCGAACAGTTCGGCGAAGCTGTCTCCGCCACCGCTGCTGCCCTGTGACCGTTTCTCATCTGCTGACATAACGACTGACACTGACCACCTTATTCGGGAAGGGACTTCCTGCCCCTTCCATAATCACCTTATCCAGGACGCTGAAATCAAGTGCGAGCGGCCCTGCCTCCCCGGGCACTCTCAACTGGATTTCCTGGCCGGCATTCGGATTTGCCCTTATCGGGCTTTGCGACCGGACCGGAGCCAGTTTGAAGGGACTGGCCGGTTCCTGGCCCCAAGGTTCTATCCGAAGGAAGGCTACTCGTCCACCCGTCGCAAAATGATTTCCACGACCTGATCCACCGTCAGGCTGGAGGAGTCAATTTCGACCGCACCGGGGGCCACCTTCAGCGGGGCGATGTCCCGGCTGGAATCCTGCTCATCCCGGCGGCGCATTTCCTCAATCGTTGCCTCCAGGGTGACGGATTCGCCCTTTTCCCTCAGTTCGCGGAAACGGCGGCGGGCCCGCTCTTCAAGAGAGGCTGACAGGAAAAACTTGGCCGGGGAGTCGGGAAACACCACTGTCCCCATATCCCGCCCCTCGCACACAAGGCCGCCCTTTTCGCCCATCCGGCGCTGAAGAGCCGTCAGGCGGTCACGAATCGGCTGGTGCCTGCTGATTGTGGAGGCTGCCATGCTGATTTCCGGGGTCCGGATCAGGCTGGACACATCTTCTCCACCCAGAATCGTCCGAAGGCCGTCTGGTCCGGACTCAAGACGGATATCGAGAGCAGGGGCCAGTTTCGTTACCTGCACGGGATCGGCCACATCCACACCGGCCCGGATCGCTGCCAGAGCAGCCGCCCGGTACATGGCGCCCGTATCCATGTAGACATACCCCAGCCGCCGGGCGACCGCCTTGCTGACCGTGCTCTTTCCGGCACCGGAGGGGCCGTCGATGGCGACCACAGGGCGGCGGCTCACGCAGAAGTGACCTCCCCGAACAGCCGGAAGAAGCCGGGGAATGAGGTGGCCACGCAGTCCGTATCGTCGATTTCGATCGGCTCATCGGCGCGCAGCGAGAGCAGCGACAGGCTCATTGCCACCCGGTGATCGCCGTGGGATTTGAACCGGGTAGCCTTCACCCGGTGCGACGGATCGCCGAATATTTTCATCCCTTCGTTCGTCTCCTGGACCTTGATGCCTGCCTCGCGCAGCCCTTCGGCCATCGTGGCGATCCGGTCGGACTCCTTCACCCGGAGTTCCTCGGCATTCTTGATCACCGTCTGGCCATGAGCGAAGGCTGCCGCCACGGCCAGCGCCGGCACCTCGTCGATCAGGCGGGGAATGAGCGCGCCGCCGATCTGTGCATCCTTGAGCTTTGCCGGACGGACCCTCAGGGTGGCTACCGGCTCTCCGCACTGGACCCGCTCGTCCAGCCGTTCGATCAGGGCGCCCATGCGTTCCAGTGCCGCCAGGATCCCGTCGCGCGTCGGGTTCACACCGACGTTCTTCAGCACCAGTTCCCCCTCGCCTGCGAGAAGCCCCGCCACCAGGAAAAAGGCGGCCGAAGATATGTCCCCCGGCACCGTCACCGGGGCGGCCTTAAGCCGCTGCCCTCCGGCAATGGAGACCTTTTTCCCCGAACGCTTCAGCTTGACCCCGAAGTGGGCAAACATCCTTTCGGTATGGTCCCGTGAAACCGCCGGCTCGCTCACGCTGGTAACACCACTGGCAAAAAGCCCCGCAAGCAGAATCGCGGATTTCACCTGCGCGCTCGCAACTGAAGAAACATGGTCGATACCGGTGAGGCTGACTCCCGCCGGCAGGGGGCCGACCACAAGCGGTGCATTCTGGCCGTCGTTTTCCCCCGTGATGATGGCGCCCATTTTTCTCAGGGGCTCAACAACCCGCTTCATCGGACGGCGGCGGATCGACACATCGCCATCGAGGCGTGAGCGGAAATGCTGCCCGGCGAGTATTCCGGTAAGCAGCCGGATCGACGTCCCGGAGTTTCCCACGTCAATGGTCTGGGCTGGTTCTCTCAAGCCATCAACGCCGGCTCCATGCACCGTCACGCGGCCGGGACCGGGGGTTTCAATCCGCACTCCCATGAGCTCAAAGGCTCGACGGGTGGCAATGCAGTCCTCGGATTCGAGGAAATTATCCACCTCGGTCACCCCGTCGGCCAGCGAACCGAACATCATCGACCGGTGGGAAACCGACTTGTCCCCTGGCAGCGCGATTTCGCCGCGGACCTTCGATACCGGCTTGAGCGTGACCGAGCTCATGACGACCCCAGCTTGCGGCGGCTGGCAGCGATCTGCTCCAGATGGGCCGAGAGGGCGCCGATATCTCCGGCCTCCACGAGCCTGCGGATTTCCCCCAGCGATTGCTCGAACCGTCCAAGGGATTTCATCACCTCATCACGGTTCTCGGTGAGCAGCCTTGCCCACAGGGCGCCGGGGCTCTGGGCGATCCGGGTGGTGTCCTTGAGGCCCCCGGCCGCCATCTGGAGCGCGCCCGCACGTATTTTATCGGCTTCCAGGGCGGCATCGAACAGTGCATAGGCGATCATGTGCGGCAGGTGGCTGATCGAGGCCAGCACGGCGTCGTGCTCGGCCGGACTCATCTCCTCGACCCGCATGCCGATCCGCTTCCAGAAATCGGTAATCTTCGACTTGGCGGCGGCGTCGGTGGCGGGTGTCGGCGTGATGATGCAGACGTGGCCGTCATAGAGATCAGCCCGGGCATGTTCGACGCCCGCCTCGGCCGCCCCGGCGATCGGGTGCGAACCCACGAACGGGGTGTGCGCGGGCATCCGCTTGTCGAGATACGCGCACAGGTTCCCCTTTACCGAGCCCACATCGGTAAAGACGCAGCCAGGGAACACGCGGTCGCCCGCCACATCGAAGGCAAGATCGGGTATCAGTTCAACCGGTGTGCACATGACGACGAGATCGCAGCCGTCGGCCACGTCTCCGATCCCGGTTCCGTATTCGTCGATGGCGCCCAGTTCCTTCGCGCGCCTGAGCTTGTCGGCTGAACGGCCCAGCCCCACGACGGTCTTCGCCAGACCCTTGCGGCGAATCGCCATCCCCAGCGATCCGCCCATGAGGCCCACGCCCACGATGAGCGCCCGTTCAAACACGCTTCAGCACCTCTTCGAGAACCTTCAGGCAGCGGATATTCTGGTCCGCTTCGCCCACGCTGATCCGGAGATGTTCGTCCAGTCCGTAGACCCCCACGGGCCGGACGATCACCCCTTCCCTCAGCATCGCCTCATACACGGCTTTCGGCGGGCGGGGAATACGGACCAGCACGAAATTGGCCCATGAAGGCGTGGCTTCCAGCCCCAGCCGCTTGCATCCGTCGCGGAGCATCTGGAGCCCGCGGGTATTGAGGTCACGGGAGCGGCGCACAAACCCCGTATCGTCCAGGGCAGCCTCGGCGGCCGCCAGTGCGCAGGAGTTTACGTTGAACGGCTGCCGGACCCGCTCCAGAAATCCGGCGAGTCTTGCGCTGGTCACGCCATAGCCCGCCCTGAGACCCGCGAGTCCGTATATCTTGGAAAACGTCCGCGTCACGAGGATGTTTTCGCAGCCAGACCGGACCAGCGGCCAGGGATCGGGGTAGTCGGAATCGGTGACGTATTCGGCATATGCCTCATCGACGAGCAGCAGCACGTGAGGCGGCAGTTTCGCCACGAAAGCATCGAAGTCCGTCCGGCCCACCATTGAACCGGTCGGGTTGTTGGGATTTGCCAGAAAAACGATCCGCGTGTCCGGCCGGATCGCCGCCAAAAGCCGGTCCATCTCCTGCCGGAAACCGCCTCGATCTTCGACCGGAACCTCAATCAGTCCGGCACCGGCAGCCCCGGTCACCAGCGGATAGACGACAAAGGCATGGCGGAACATGACCGCTGTCGTGCCGGGGGTGAGCAGCGTCCGGGCGGCGATTTCGATAACGTCATTGGAGCCGTTCCCCAGGACGATCTGTTCCGGCGCAACCTGATGAAGGGTTGCCAGTTTCTGCTTCAGCCGGTAGCCCGAACCGTCCGGGTAAAGCTGAACCGATTCCAGCGCCCGCCGGGCAGCTTCCACCCCCTTGGGTGAACCCCCCAGGGGGTTCTCATTGGAGGCCAGCTTGATGATCTCCTGGAGGCCCAGTTCGCGTTCCAGTTCCTCGACCGGCTTGCCTGGAACGTAGGGCAACAACTCACTGATATTTTTGGGAATTTCGATCACGGATATATCGCCCCGCGGCGGGGAGGCGCCCCTCCGGGCAGCCTCGCGTAGCACGGGGGTACCGGTGGGGCAAACGGGTGGCATTCTCCACCTACCGGGCAGCGGGATAACTGCCCAGCACCCGGAAGAGCTGGCAGCAGGCGCGCATCTGGGAAAGTACGCGGGACACCTTCGGGTCATGGGCGTGGCCCATCAGGTCGAAGAAAAAGACCGATTCCCATTTGCGGGTACGCGAGGGCCGGCTCTCGATCTTGGAAAGATTGATCTTCGCACGGGCGGCGGGTTGCAGAAGCCGAAACAGGATGCCGGGTTCATCCTTCACCGAACAGACGAGCGTCGTCTTGTCCCGGCCAGTGGGTTTTGTCTCCTGCAGGCCGATCACGGCGAACCGGGTCTCGTTCTGGCTCAGGTCTTCAATCCGGCGGGCGGCATATTTCAGTCCGTAGAGATCGGCCGCCAGTTCGCTGGCAATGGCCGCCGCCTTCGGGTCACCGGCGGCCAGCTCGGCAGCGTTCGCGCTGCTCGTCGCCGGCCGGATCTCGATACCGGGCATGTTCCTGGCGAGCCACTGGCGGCACTGCGCGAACGGCTGCGAGAACGAATAGATGTGGCGGATCTTTCCGGAATCGCCCGTTGTCGACAGCAGGTGGTGATGTATCTCGACGTAGGTCTCGGCACATATTTTCACCGGCGTATCGACAAACCGGTCGAACGTATAGGTGACGGTTCCCTCGGTGGAGTTTTCCAGGGGCACAAGTCCATAGTCGGCGCGCTGCTGTTCGACAGCCCGGAACACATCATCAATTGCCGGCTGCGGCAAGTAGCCCGCCGACGAACCGAAGTACCTGAGGGCCGCCAGGTGGGAGAATGTCCCCTCCGGCCCGAGATAGGCCGCCCTGATTTCCCGCTCCAGCGAGATCGCCGCCGAAAATATCTCCCGGTAAATGGCCTCAATGGCGCGGTTCGACAGTGGCCCCGTGTTCTGCCGGAAAAGCCGATCCAGGACCAGACGCTCCCGCTCGGGCACGTGTATATGGGTTGCCTGCTCGCGCTTGTATTCGCCGACCTTCTGGACCACCCGTCCCCGGGCATTCAGGAGCGCAAGAACCTGATCGTCAATGGCGTCGATCTCGCGTCGCAGGCCGTCCAGCACGCCATTTTTCGGCCCCGAAGCATTCGCGCCGGTTCTCTGTTCCTTCCTGCTCCCTGAACGTTTCGCTGGCACACCTGCTCCCTAACGGACCGGATAACGGACTGTATCCGGGCGGTGCGAACAATTCCAAACGGCAGAGAATGCCGGCAGCGGATCAGACGGGGAACCTCTCCGCCAGTGCTTCCAGGCTCACGGCCGCAGGGTCCACCCATTCCACGTCCGTTTCGCTCCGCCACCAGGTAACCTGCTGCTTGGCATACTGCTGGGTCCGGAGAGTGATTTCTGCCTCCAGCTCGCCCGGTCCCCTAAAGGCGCCTTCGGCAAGATGTTTCAGAACCTGCTTGTAGCCGATCGCCTCGAACGGTGGCGCGTCCTGTGGCACCCCGCTGGCGAGCAGGTTCTTCACCTCGCTCACAAGGCCCCTCTCCAGCATCTCGCGGGTTCTCACCGCAATCCGGCGGCGGAGTTCCTCGCGGGGCGGGGAAAGCACGAAAACCCGCGCCTCGATGGGCCGGGCCCTGAAGCCGTGCTCCCGGTTCCAGTCGCCTAGCGGCCTACCCGTGACCCTGAACACCCCGAGCGCCCGCAGGATCCGGCGCCGGTCGCCCGGTTTCACGATCCCGGCGGTAACGGGATCCTGCGTTTCCAGTTCCGCCCGGAGCGCCGGGAGTCCGCGCTCATCCGCCTCCTGTTCCAGCGCCGCCTGCACATCCTCCGGGACGGGCGGCGCGCCGGAGAGTCCCTTGAGAAGCGCTCTCAGGTAAAGCCCCGAACCGCCCACCACCAGCGGCGTATGGCCCCGCCCACTGATCTCGCCGATCGTCCTGACGGCATCGGAGAGAAACTCTGCCGCCGTATAGCGCGCAGCGGGGCCGAGCTTCGGATCGCGGATATCGACCAGATGATGGGGAACGGATGCCCGTTCAGCCGCCGGAGCCTTGGAGGATCCGATGTCGAATCCGGCATAGACTTGCACCGAATCAGCCGAGACAATCTCGACGGCAGGCTTCTTCCGTGTTTCCGCCAGCCGCGCCACAGTCAGCGCGAGTAGCGACTTCCCACCCGCCGTGGGGCCGGAGATGACAGCCGCCCTTAAGGTCACACCTTTTTCCCGAAGCGCCGCTCGATTTCGACAAACGGTATCTCGAAGTAAACGGGGCGGCCATGGGGACAGTGGGCGCCGAAGTCGGCCTCGTCCATCTCGTCCAGAAAAGCCTGCCGTTCCTCCGGGGAAAGCGGCCTCGGACCACGGATCACGGCGTGGCAGGCCATGCGGGCACAAAGCTGGTCGATGGCTTCGCGGTCAGCCCCCCCCACCCCTTCGTCGGCAAGGTCGCCCGCAATTTCGAGAAAAAGCCTCGATGGCTGACGGCGACCAAAGATCGCCGGGACCGACCGGAGCAGGACCGTCGTAGGACCGAACGGTTCGAACTCGAAACCGAGCTTTTCCAGTACGGCCCGCCCTTCCACCACGGCCGCCAGTTCCGGGCGCGACAGTTCGACAGTCTCCGGAACGAGCAGCGGTTGCCTGGATGCCGGTTTTGCATCCGGATCGAAACGCCGGCGGAGACGTTCGAATGCGACCCGCTCCATCGCCGCGTGCTGGTCAATGACAATGAGCGCTTCTCCGTCCTGGCAGAGCAGGAATTCATTCCGGACCTGCCCGATCACGTCGAGCGAACCGAACCGCCCCCTGGACTTGCGGGGCTCTGCGGGTTCCGGCTGCGCTTCCAGCACCACTGCCGGAGCGGCGCTTCCCCGGCGGGCGTATCCGAAGGCCGCGAAGCCGTCAGATAACGGCATCTGGGGCAGTGATGGCGGCTGCAACTGCCCGCTGTCCTGAACCCCGGCCTGCCTTTTCCATGGCGAGAGAGGCAGCGGCTTCTCCCCTTCGCGGTTCCACGGAGCCGATTCGACAAGGTGCTTTACCGCCCGGTGAACAGCCGAAAAGACCGCGCCCGGATCCTGAAACCGGACTTCGGTCTTGGCCGGATGAACATTCACATCGACACGTTCCGGGTCCAGTTCGATCCGGATCACGGCAAAGGGGTAACGCTGCTCAACGAGTACCTCGCGGTAAGCCTGTGTCACGGCCGCAGTGAGCGCCCGGTCCCGGATGGGCCTGCCGTTCACCATGAGGAAGATGCTGCGCGCCGCCGGGCTGGACTGCCGGGGCCCGGAAAGAAGCCCCGATACCCGGACCGGTACCGACCCCTGCATCATTCCCTCCCAGTCGAGAGAGTGAAGCTGCCCACGCAGTTTCCTGCCCCATACCACTTCCGCACGGTCTTCAAGTGTCGCACGGGACGGGACGTTATACGATTCGTGGCCGTCGTGGCTGACCCTGAGACCCACATCCTCCCTGCTGAAAATAACCGCATCGATCACTTCGCAGCAGCGCCGGAGTTCCGCCGTCTCGCTTTTCAGGAACTTCCGCCGGGCCGGAACCGGCAGAAACAGGTTACGCACCTCAACCACCGTTCCAGGCGGCCGGGAAGCGGGTCTTACCGGTGAAAGTACCCCGCCGCTGACCTCTATCCTGCCGCCCACTTCTGCGCCAGCGGCACGGCTCTCGATCAGGAACTCGGAAACCGATGCAATGGAGGGAAGCGCCTCACCGCGAAAACCGAACGTCGTGATCGAATGAAGATCCTCGACCCGGCGCACCTTGCTGGTCGCATGCCGTTCGAGCGCGACCGGTAGTTCTTCCAGCGGAATCCCCCTGCCATTATCGGAGACCCGGATAAGTTCTTTCCCGCCCGCAGCCAGTCCGATTTCGAGATGGGTGGACCCGGCATCGAGGGCATTCTCGACCAGTTCCTTCAGGGCGCTTGCCGGCCGCTCGACCACCTCGCCAGCGGCGATCTGGCTGACAACGGTATCTGGCAGTCTTATGATCGGCATGATCCGGGGAGATCGTAAATCACCCGCCGCCGGAGGGGAAACCGGGCTACACTCGCCACGCCATGTTTGTGCCACTTCACCGCCAGCGCACCGTTCTCGTTCTGTTTTCGTTCATCGCCTGCATACCGGCCGTGATCGCGGCCCTGAGCCTCCGGCTGGAGTTGCGAACCGGGCGGATTTTCGAGCAGGGCGGAATCCGGATCACGGGTACGGTTGTCCACTCCCTGCAACGGGAAGTCCGGGGTGAGCGGGCGACCTATGTCAGCTTCGAATGGGCAGCAGATGGCAAGACCTGGCAGGGAGACGCCCGTATCGTAAGTCCTGACGGCTCAAGACCCCAGACGGGCGACGGGATCGCGCTTCTGGCCGATCCCGCCGATCCTTCATTCGCCGTTCCGGAAGCAGCACATCTGGCGCCCGGACGAGTCACCTTCATGAGCGTAATGACCACCCTGCTCTGCCTGCCGCCGGTCTTTCTATGGCTGTTGCTGGCGGCGTCATTCAGAGACGCCCCTCATCAGCCGGGCAGGTCAGTTCGCGGTTGATCCTGCGGCCACCAGTTCGGATTCCATCCCGCTATCGTCGCCATCCAGATCGGCCGAGAAACCATAGCGCCGCATCTTGCGGTACATGGTGACACGGCCAATGCCGAGCTCGCGGGCCGCACGGGTAATGTTCCCGCGGGCGAGCCGCAGCGCGTTCTTGAAAATCTCCTCTTCGTAAGTGTCATAGGAGTATATTTTGTTGAACGCAAAGATCTCACGGGAGCCGGACTGGGTTGTATTTTCCGCAGGCCCCCTGGCCGCCGAAACGGTGGCCATGCCACCCTCGACAAGTCCGTGGAAATGGGCCGGGAGATCCCCCAGTTCGATCACCGGGCTGTTGGCCATGATGCAGGCCCTGGCGAGCACATTCTCCAGTTCCCGGATATTGCCGGGCCATGGATAGCTGCGGAGCGCTTCCATTACGATGGGAGAAATCCCTTCACGGGCCGAATACGGATTCGCCCGGGAATGCTTGCGGAGAATGAGCTGAACGAGGTCAGGCAGATCCACCAGCCGCTCACGCAGCGGCGGCAGTGCAATCGGGAACATGGCCAGCCGGTAGTAGAGGTCTTCACGGAACCGGCCTGCCTTGCATTCTGCCTCCAGGTTCTTGTGCGTGGCAGAGATGATCCGCACTTCAACCTTGACCGGCTTCGACGCACCGACCGGGTGGACCTCCTTTTCCTGGATGGCCCGCAGGATCTTCACCTGCATGCTGAGCGGCATCTCGCCGATTTCGTCGAGGAACAGCGTGCCGCCGTTTGCCTCCTGGAACCGCCCTGTGTGGCGGGCTACCGCCCCCGTGAAGGCGCCCTTTTCGTGGCCGAACAGTTCGCTCTCAAGCAGGTTCTCGGGGATCGCGCCACAGTTGACCGCGACAAACGGCCCCGAAGCGCGGTCACCGCCAAAATGGATCGCCCGGGCGATCACTTCCTTGCCGGTGCCGGACTCGCCGTGAATGAAAACATTGACCGAACTGGCGGCCACACGCTGCACCAGCCGCATCACCTCTCCCATGGCCGGGCTGCTGGCAATGAGCGATTTCGTCTCGAACCGGTCGCGCACCGTATCGCGGAGGGTATGGAGTTCCGACGACATCCGGCGATGCTCGACGGCGTTCTTGACGGTGATACGGAGCTTCTCGATCGAGTACGGCTTGGGCAGGAAGTCATAGGCACCGAGACGGAGAGCCTCGATGGCCATCGACATGGTGCCATGCGCGGTCATGACAATGACCTGCGTTTCGCCATCAAGACTGCGGATCCGGGAGATCAGGTCCAGTCCCGAGCCATCAGGCAGCCGAACGTCCACCAGCGCCACGTCGAACCGCTTGTCCGCGAGATGGGCAGCGGCTTCGGCAATCGACCCGGCGGACACCAGGTAATACCCCTGCTCGACAATCTGGCGCTCCAGAAGTCGGCGCTGCGCCGGGTCGTCCTCCACGACCAGAATGGATGCAATCCCGGCCCGGGTTTCTTCACTCTTGATGCCCTTTTGCTGTGTGTGGCCCATGTCCAATTTGACTCCCTGTGGTCTTTAGTAACCTGCGATGAGCCGATTTCAGCCGCCAAAACGATTCAAATAGATACTATTATGCTTCGGTTTTTCCTGTTTTGCATCATAATGAATCGTTTTGGTGCCGTCTCTACTCATCTGAATACAAGTAAAGCAGGGACTGTGCCATGAAGGCACAATCAGGGGTCAGGCGATCAACATATTGATATTATTAGATATTACTTTGCTATTTGCAGAAAATCTGAGGCCCGGCGGCAGGCTAACCGGGTTGCATCGTATCTAAACGATACAGAACTATCGCTGGACACCCGGGTAAAGGCCGCCCGCACCAGGCGAGCGTCCGCTTCAGACACCAGCCCGGCGGCAATCATTCCCGGTGCGGCCGACAATAAGAGGGCTTGAAGATAGACTGCCCATTTCCGGCGTTCGCCGGGATCCCGCCGGGTATCGATCATCCGTAGTGCTTCAGAACGGACATCAACAGCACCGGCGGCCTTTGCGAACCCTTCCAGTTTGGGGCCGATAAACGGGTCGCCACCTCCCTGCTGCTGGTAACGGTTGAACGCATCCCACCAGGCGGCAATCTCTGGCACCGGCGGATCGAATCTGAGGGATTCGTTGGATACTTCAGTCAATACGAGCTCGCCGCCAGGTTTCAGAACCCGGAGCGCCTCGACGATCACCCTGCCCGGCTCCGGAACATGCTCCAGAAGCCAGATCGTCACCACGCGGCCAAACCGGCCGTCCCCGAACGGCAGGCGGGCGGCGTCAGCCTCCACCAGATTGACCTGTCCGGCGGCAATTTCCGGCGCGAGATAGCGGCGGGCCCGCTCCAGGTGCCCCGCAGCGCGGTCCACACCCCATAGCTCAAGGCGGGGCCACTTGCGGTGCATCAGCTTCAGCTCCGCACCCACAGCACACCCCAGTTCCAGCAGCGGCCCGCCTGCGGAATAGTCCAGGCCGCCGAACACAAATGGCGCCAGCAACCCGGCCTGCTCGATAAGCCGCGTCTCCTCGCTGTCCGAATAGCCGTGAATGTAGCCAGGGATCTCAGCTGTCATGCAGGAGAGAGGGTTCCTTCGCCGGGCGTACCAAATCAACTGCCCACGGTGCTCCGGGTCGTGTAGACTCGCCGCCGATGTCAGACCCCATTTCCTGTGAAGCGGTCTTTTTCGACCTGTTCGATACCCTGATCCACATCGATTACGAGGGTTTCCCCCGTGTCACGTTTGCGGGCCAGGAACGTCCTTCCACTGCCGGACGGCTCCGTGATTTTCTCGCCGGGAAAGGGTACGATATCCCTCTGGACCGGTTCCTGAACGAGCTGATCGCCGTTTACCTGGACATCCAGAAGGAAAAGGCCGCTGAGCACCGGGAGATTGCGGCCACCACGCGGCACGAGCGGCTGCTCGCCCGGCTCGGCATCAATGCCGGTCCGGAACTGGCCGGTGAAATGACCGAACTGCACATGGGATATCTCGTCAGGCACGCCCGGCCCGCCGAACGCGCCACCGAACTGCTGGAGGCCTATGCCGCGAAAGTACCGGTGGCGCTCATCTCCAACTTTGATCATACGAGCGCGGGGCACGCGATCCTGGAAAAATTTGGCTGGACTGCCCGCTTCAAAAGCATCGTGATCTCGGACGCGCTGGGACTCTGCAAGCCCCGCCGGGAACTGTATGACTTGGCTGTGCGCGAAACCGGTGTCCCGCACGAAAAGGCTGTCATGGTCGGCGACACGCATCTGGCCGACGTAAAGGGACCGAAAGATCTCGGGCTCCGTGCCATCTGGATCAACCTGAAGAACCTCGAACTCGCACCTGAACAGGTCCAGCCGGACCAAACGATCCGGGCCCTGAAAGAGCTGCCGGACGTGCTGAAAGTGTAACGACCCTTATCCGGCGATGACCGCTGGCCGCTCGATCCTGGGCGGTGAGGCAAGAAGCGCCTGCACCTTCGGGAACAGTTCCCGTAAAGCAGGGCCCGCCATATGGGCTTTCACCGCATCGGCATCGACATAAGCCTCGTAGAAAATATATGTCCGTTCACCGCTCTTGTGGAGACGGTACAGCAGGCAGCCGGGCTCCTTGTGGGTGGCGGCAACCAGTTCCCTGCCGAGGGCCTCGAACTCACCGGTCTTGTCCGGCTTGATTTCAAATGTGGCGAGAATGACTTCCATACCGTTTACGCCAATGCTCGCCGGAAAAGTGCCTTGACCTTCTCCCACGCGTCCCTGGCCGCAGCCTCCTGATAGGTGCCCCGCTGGTCGCAGAAGAAGCCATGGTCGGCACCATCGTAGACCTTGACCTCATGATTCACGCCGGCAGCCTTCAGGGCGTCTCCGATCTTCTTCACCTGGTCGGCGGGGATATAGGCATCCTTGGCGCCGAACAGGCACAGGACTTCACCCTTGATGTTCTTCGTCCGCTCGAACGTCGGTGAGCCGCCACCCGGCGAACCAACAGCAATACCGCCGCCGTAGAAACTCGCGGCGGCATCAATCCCGAGGTCACAGGCTGCGATATAGGTAACATGACCGCCGAAGCAGAATCCCATGCAGCCGGTCTTCTTCTCCTTCGAGGCCGCATATCCTTCGAGGAACGTCTTGGCCGCACCAAGATCAGCGCGAATTTCATCCAGCTTTGCCTTGGCCATGAGCTCAAGGCCCTTTCCGAAATCGGCCTGCTCATATCCCAGTTCCAGCTTGGGGGCAGTGCGGTGAAACATCTCCGGAGCGAGTGCCACATATCCCTCGGCCGCAACGCGCTCGGCGACACTGCGGATATGGGAGTTAACTCCGAAAATCTCCTGTATGACGATCACACCGGGATATGGCCCGCCGGATTTGGGCTGCGCCAGATAAGAACGCATCTTCTGCCCGCCCACATCGATCTCGATCCATTCGGTCCTGATATCCATGCCTGCAATACCTCCGCACGCAGTGAATTTGTCCCATCGGTTTTCACCGATCCGGACCGATGCGTCAACCCTTAAACAGGGAGGAATGCCAGGTCACTCCTCCGGCGGCGGGACAGTCACCAGCTTGATGGGACGTATCTCGCCAAGCTGGCCGGCGAACTCGGCAGGATCGGCGGTGGGCCTCAGGCAACTGTTATCGGCACAAACGTAGGCAACTGGCGCACCGGCTATCGGGTCCTTCCCCTGGGCGAGCTTCACCGGCGCCGCGCCACCAGTATTCAGAACCACCACCCGGTTGGGAACATAAGCGGAGTACAACGTCTCAATCAGGAAGCCTGTTCGCGGGTCGTCCGGGGTGCCGGCGATCACCACCTCTTTCGTCTCGTCATGATGGAAGTCGTACGCCTGGATCAGCGCCGCGAAATAGGCCGGATACCGCGCCGCCAGTCCGCCGAACCCCTCGAACATCCGCTCGGCCTGCCTGAGCCGGTTGACATCGAAGGTCAGGTGATAGATCCGGAGCAGGTTGAGCGCACTCACGCCATTGGGGCTCGGCACCGCCTCGTCCTCCGCCTGCCGGGTACGGACCAGCACGGTCGGGTCGGAACCATCGGTATAGAAATATCCCGCATGTGCCGTATCCCAGAATCTCTCGTCCTGAAGCGCCTGGAGTTCCAGAACAAGCGGGTACAGATCCGGATCGGATTCGGCCAGTTGCAGCACCCCATCAACCAGATAGGCGTAGTCATCGAGAGTCCCGGCAACAGCCGCTTCGCCGTCACGCCAGCGCCGCATCAACCTGCCCGGCTGATAAAGGTGCCTGCGGACAAAGGCGAGCGCCTTCCGGGCGGCATCAAGGTAGCGCGGCTCACTGAGCGCCTGGCCGGCCTTGGCCATGGCAGCGATCATGAGACCATTCCACGAAGTGAGAATCTTGTCGTCCAGCAGAGGCCGGATGCGTTTCACACGGGCTGCGAACAGTTTTTTCAGGGCCGAATCGAGCCTGCCTGTCCGGCGCGCCAGGAAATCCTCCGGCCGGCGGAGCATCAGGTTCGTCTTGCCCTCAAAGTTGCCGTGGGGGCTGATCTCGAAATGCCTCACCAGTTCGGCGTATTCGTCCGCCGTGAGGAGGGACCGGAACTCCTCATCGCTCCAGACATAGAATTTGCCTTCGTGCCCTTCGGAGTCGGCATCCTCGGCCGAATAGAACCCGCCTTCCGGGTGGGTCATGTCCCGCAGGACGTAGTCGAGGATTTCGCGTACTACCTGGGCGAATATGGGATTTTTCGTGTACTGGAACGCCTCCGTATAGATAACGGCGAGCCCGGCATTGTCATAGAGCATCTTTTCGAAATGGGGGATTTCCCATCGCTCATCCACCGAATAACGGGCAAAACCGCCTCCAACATGGTCATAAATGCCACCTGCAGCCATCCGGAGCAGCGTGTGAGTCACCATCTGGAGCACGCGCTCGTCGCCGCTGCGACGTGCGATCCGCAGGAGCAGCCGCAATTGCGCAGGACGGGGGAATTTTGGCGCACCGCCGAACCCGCCCCATTTGGGATCGAACTGCTGGGCGCTCTGTGCGGTAGCCGCCGCAAAAACTTTCCCGTCCAGTTCCCCGGCCTGCCGCCTCGTTTCGGCCATCTGCGTCAGCATCTGGTGAATCTGCTTGCCGCTGTCGGCGATCTTCTCCCGTTCGTGTTTCCACGAACGGCTGATCTGCGACAGGATGCTGAGAAATGCCTGCCTGGGGAAATAGGTTCCGCCCCAGAAGGGTTTCAGGTCCGGCGCAAGAAAGACCGACATCGGCCAGCCCCCGCGGCCGGTAATCGCCTGCACAGCGGACATGTAAATCTGGTCAATGTCGGGCCGCTCTTCCCGGTCCACCTTGATGCAAACAAAGTCCCGGCGGAGAGCCTCGGCCACCTCCTCGTCCTCGAACGACTCCCGCTCCATCACATGGCACCAGTGGCAGGTGGCATAACCGACCGACAGGAAAACCGGCTTGTCCTCGGCCGCCGCCTTGCGGATCGCCTCTTCCCCCCAGGGGTACCAGTCCACGGGGTTGTGGGCGTGCTGAAGCAGATACGGGCTTTTCTCGCCCGCAAGACGGTTGGTGAACTTGTGCTGGCTCACGTGAGACATTCCTTGCCGGTGTGAGGAAACCGGGCCGCCGAAAGCACGGGCAGACATTGCGGTTCCTTGTTCACAGACCGGCGGGCAAGGTAGCGTCTCCCTTCTGGAAATGGCGAACTCCGGCGAAAAATATCAGGGCGTCCCCGGGGCGCGTCCGGATACAGTCCAGCGCCCCTGGCTGTACATTCTGCTGCTGCCAGTCGCAGGCGGCCTGCTGCTCCCGGCCGGCCTGGCGCCCATGCATTTTCCGGCCGGAACCCTGGCGGCAGCAGCGCTCCCGATGCTGGCCGTCCGTCGCCTTGGGCTTGTCCAATCGGCCATCGCATCACTCATTTATGGAACCGTCTCGGCACTTGCGACCGCGTCCTGGGTCTACACCGCGGTCCACGACCATTACCGTATGGGCGTACTGGCAAGTGCTGGATTCACGGTCTTTATCGTGGGTGTCGGCAATGGTTTTTTCGAAGGACTCCCGGTGTTTCTCTGGAGACTGCTTGCAGGGGCCTCCACAGGCCCTTCGCCATCGCCAAAATCCGTTCCTCGCTACATCGTCCGGCCGCTCCTGGCGGGATCGGTGGCATTCCTGACTGATATCTTCCGCACGACCGGCCCGCTCAGCATGCCGTGGGGACTCATCGGTGCCGGACTGGGCAGCTCGGACCTTTTGGCCCAGTCAGTTGACCTGTTCGGTGTACGGGGCCACTCATTCGTCGCCGCCCTCACCGGCGGGTTCCTTTATGAGGCCGTTGAGCGGTATCTCCACGCCCGCCCGGTCCCGCTAGCCGGTTACCTGCGCCATTCTCCTCCGCTTCGCTGGGCCGGAGGAGTCCTCGCCGTCCTGCTCCTCTATGGCGCAGTTCGCTCGCTATGGGTCGAGGCCGCCCTGAAGGAAACGCGCAGAACCGGCACTCCGCTCCGCATCGCCGCCATTCAGGCAAACATCCGGCAGGGTGAACGCTGGCAACCCGAACTGGTCCCGCAGAACATGAACCGCCATCTGGCACTTTCCGAGCAGGCGGCGTCCGAATCAAAGCCAGATGTCATCATCTGGCCGGAAACGGCGATGAACACCTATGTCACCGACAGCGGCAACGAATGGGGCCGTCGCCTGTATGCCCTCGCGTTCTCGTCAGGCGCGCATCTGCTCCTCGGCGGTCCCCACGCCGATTTCAGCGGACCCGGTGGCGGCCCCCGTTACTTCAACTCGATTTTCCAGGTGGACCCTAGAACCGGCTTTACTGCCCGTTACGACAAGAACCAGCTTCTCCTGTTCGCCGAGTTCAACCCATTGACAGGAAACCCGCTGTTTCCCCGTGCGGAAGCCGTGCCCGACGATTACACCCCGGGCGGACAGGCCACCCTGTTCAGAATCGGAAGGTTCACCCTGGGACCGGTGATCTGTTTCGAGGCGCTCTACCCCGCACTGGTCCGGAATCTCGTACGCTCGGGCGCACAGGTCATTCTTAATGTCTCCAACGATGCCTGGTTCGGCGAAACCCGGGCGGCGGCCCAGCATATGGAGCAGAGCCGGCTCCGGGCGATCGAGCACCGGAAGTATCTCGTCCGCAATGCCGGAACCGGCATCAGCGCCATCGTTGATCCGTTGGGGCGATATGCAGGAACACCGCTACCCATATTCACGGAAGGGATACTGTCTGGTGAGGTTTACGCCGCGGACATTCCGAGTCTCTATACGGCGGCCGGAGACTGGCCGCTGACGCTGATTTCGCTGCTGATTGCCGGTACAGGACTGGCGGGCAGGCTCAGGAAACAGGGTTGAAACCCATCGCCGGATCAGATTGTCCCCCGGCTGGAAACAGCTATGATATTCATACTGGCTAGCACAACGATCAAGGGCAGCAAAAAAACCGGCGTCCTGTCCCGTTCCGTCTGGTCAGTGAAAAGGACCACCAATTGATCCGGCGGGCTTTCACGCAACTGTTCGTTTGGTACGGCGTCTATTCGGTCATCGGCGTTGGCCTGGCTGCCAGCATCCTGATGGCGCTGACAGAACTTAACCCGGACCTGATTTTTGACCCGGTACCGCTCACGCAGTTTTTCGCGGTTTTTGTGGGCCTGATGGCTGCGCATATCCTCACGGCCAGACAGTGGACCAAGCCGGTCCTGGACTATGAAAACGATGAAGATGCCCAGAGCCACGACCTGACTCCCGAGCAGGCCCGGAAGTTCATCGAGTGTCTCAACCGGATGGTCATTCATTCGACCATCTGGGTCATCTGCGTCTGGCCGCTGGGCGGCATGATGAGCGCCGCCATCTACGGATTCCGGGAGGAGTTCGTTGTCGGCTGGATCGAGAAAACGATGATTGTTTTCGTCGCCACCGCCGTCGGCGTCATGATTTCGATATACCAGCGGGCGCTCGCCGAGGCCAAGCTCGAACCAGCATTCCAGTATTTCCGGATCAAGGGCGGCCTGCCGCTCGATGACGCTGTTTTCCGGCCACGGATCCGCCAGATGCGGTGGCTGATCGGCTGGCCTGTAGCCTGGCTGCTGGTGATCCTGTGCGGCTTTGGAATCCTGTTCGGGTTCGCCCAAGGCGAGAAAACTGTGCGGTTCACCATGGAACGGCTAGCCGTCTACCGGCTGGCCGCCTGGCACCAGCAGCTGGAGGCCGCCGGTGAGGATCCCGCCGGAGTCGATGAAATCGTGCAGATCATGGATACCCAGATGGCGGTCTTCAAACCCTCGCCCAACGGCGCCGCCCTGTGGCTTGACCGGAACGGGAGTCTCGTCGGCGAAAGCCAGAGCCTGGAACGCCAGCTTGCGCAGACGCCGCTCACGGAAACGGAACTGCGCTGGATCGCCGACGCCGGGCTGACCCGCAAAGACACCCTCCGCACGGCAGAGATAGACGTGATGGATGCCTTGCAGGCTGACTCCACAACGCGGCAGGACGTCAGCTACCGCCGGATGCTGAGCCGAAAGCTGGACCTTTGGGTCTGGATTCCGCTGACGGGCGGCGGAGCAGTGGCCATGGTATTCCCGCGGCGGGATATCCAGCAGGATCTGACCACCGTGTTCCTGGTGGCCGCCCTGTTCCTCACAACCGGAGTTCTCCTGTGGCGGATCGCCGTCTTTTCGGCCGAAGGGATCACACAGCCGCTCATGCGGCTTCTCTCATCACTGGCGGGTATCGCCGAGGGTGACCTGTCAAAACCGGTAAATGTGGCGGCATACAACGAGGTGGGCCGCGTGAGCCGGGCAGTGCAGCTCATGCGCGACGGACTTCGCTCGCTCGTCGGCCGCATCAGCCAGTCGAGCGCGCAGCTTGGCGAGATTTCCAGCAGGGTCAGCCGTTCTTCCGGCGAGGTGCATCACTCCACCGAGGCCCAGGTCAAGGCCGTTGATGTGGCGTCGGTTTCCATTGAGCAGATCGGCCGGAGCTTGAATGAGGTTTCCCGCACGGTTGGCGGACTTTCAGAAGAGGCGCGTACTGCCATCGATGAAGTCCGGGAGGTTTCCCAAGGGAGTGCCGCAGTGGAGAAATCGGTGGACTCCCTGTCGGCACGAATCGAGGAAACCAATTCGTCGATTTTCGAGGTGGCCGCATCCATCCGTTCGGTCGTGGACAATATCGATACCCTGTCGATGACCGCGAACGATACTGCCTCCAGTATCCGGGAAATGGAGCAGTCGATTGTCAGCGTGCGTGATCTCGCCAATGACTCGGTCGATACTGCTTCCCGGGTGCTCCACGATGCCGAACTCGGTGCCCGTGCCGTGCAGGAAAACCTTCAGACAATGGAGGCCATCCGTGATACTTCGCTTCAGGCCACCACTACCATGCAGCAGCTCAGCCAGAGCCTGAGCGAAATCCGGGAGATCGTTCAGGTCATCCAGGACGTTGCCACCAAAACGAACCTGCTGTCGCTCAATGCGGCCATCATCGCTGCCCAGGCAGGCGAGGAAGGAGCCGGGTTCTCGGTCGTCGCCGGCCAGATCAAGCAGCTTGCCGGGCGCACCCAGCGGAGCGCCCGCGATATCGGCGAGCGCATTCAGGCAATCCTCAAGGAAGCGGCCAGTGCGGTCCAGCTCGTTCTGGAAGGCGACCAGCAGATAGAGCACGGCGTCACCGTCTCGGCCGAAGTCCGCGCCGCACTTGAACAGATCCAGTACTCCACCGTCGAGATCACCGAGCGTGTCAAACGGATCGCGCAGGCCACCGGAGAACAGTCGCAGAGTGCGGCGGATATTACCCGTTCCATCAGCCGCACCGTAGAGATGGTGGACAGCATCGCCCGGGCCACGGACGAACAGAAGCGCGGCGCGGACCAGATCACCAAGGCATCAGAGGCGATGCAGGCGACCGCCAACGAGGTGCGCGGTACCGTGCTGGAGCAGAAACGGCTCACGGAACGGATCTCCGAGCGGATCCAGCGGATCGCGGGCCTTGTGGAGAGCATCGACCGCGCTGCCCGCGAGCAGGGCGCAGGGGCCAAGGAAATAAGCTGGGCCGCGACCTCGATCAGCGAATCGAGCCGGAACAACCTGGACCGGGTGCTGGAACTGAATGAGGCGATCAGGCTGCTGGCCGCCGAGGCCCAGACACTGTCGACAACTGTCCAGAACTTCAAGGTGTAGGCCGGTCTACACCAGTCCCTTGTCCACCAGACTTTTCAGATCGTCGAACAGGGCGCGTGCGCCCTGATGACGTTCCTCCTTGTTCTTCGACATCGCCTTCTGAATCACCGCATCCAGGGCCGGAGAAACTTTCGGGTTGAATGACGAAGCAGCCGGCGGCGGTGTGTGCATGTGGTGATAGGCCACGTCGCCATCCTTGAACGGTACGCGGCCGGTGAGCAGTTCGAACAGCGTGACTCCGGTCGAATAGATATCCGTCCGGTAGTCTACCCCTTCACCAAGCGTCTGTTCAGGGCTCATATAGTAGGGTGTTCCGGCGACGATCGTCTGCTGCGCCTGGACTTCACTCACCACCTTGGCGAGCCCGAAGTCCATGATCTTCACCTGCTTGTCCTTCGTCCACATGATATTGGCCGGCTTGATATCCCGGTGGATGACCCGGCGGCCGTGGGCATATTCCAGTGCCCGGCAGATCTGTCCGGCCACCAGCAGGGCCGCCTTCACCGGGAAAAGCTTCTGCTGGTTCAGGACTTCGCGGAGTGTCTGCCCGTCAACGAACTCCATGGCGATGTAGTTGTCGCCTGCATCCTCGCCCATGTCATAGATCGTGACGATATTCGGGTGGTTCATGGCGGCGGCCGCCTTGGCTTCCCGGAAAAATGCTTCCAGAGCCTGCGGATGCGCCTTGAAATGCGGCGGCAACACCTTGAGGGCAGTTTCCCGGTCCAGCAGGGTGTCATGGGCCTTGTAGACGATACCCATGCCACCACGGCCCAGTTCCGATTCCACCCGGTAGCGCTTGGGCTTCGGTGGCGCTGCCGGAGCACCGAACATCGTCTCGGCATAGGCATCGCGGCCACGGCCACCGGTAGTTGTACGGCCGGATGACCCCTCCCCGATCTGGCGTTTGAGGCTCTGCAGCCGGGATTGAGTGTCCTTGTACAGGTAATCCCGAACCAGTATCCGCTCGAACAGTGCCGCTGCCGCCGTGAGGTTCCCTTCCCGTTCATGGCAGGCGGCCATCTGGTAGAATGCCTCGATATTGGATGCGGTCACTTCATCGTTACCGACGGCCAGCTGGTAACTCTTGATCGCCAGCGAGAACATTCCTTTTTCGCGGAATATGTCCCCAAGCATCGACTTTCCCTGCCGATAGTTGGTGTCGTCGGACTCAAGCTCCTGCAGCAACCGGATCGCCTCTTCCAGCCGCCCCCGGCGGATATACAGATCGGCTGCCTGGAATTTCCTGCCGGCCTGTTCGAGCATCTGGGTCGCCCGGGTGAGTTCCTTGGCCTTTACATACTCTTCGGCAGCCGCCTCCCATGCCTTGGCCTTTTCAAATGCTTGCGCCGCCCGCAGGGAATCGCCGCTTTGCCGGTGGAGATCAGCCGCACGGTCGAACTGGCCGCCCATCTCGTACATCCGTGCCGCGCTGGCCGGATCGTCGGACTCCTCGTAAAGTTGCCCGGCCCGCTCGAACTGGCCAGCCCGCTCATAATACCGGATCGCTTCACGCTTCTGTCCCTTGCTGAGAGCCAGATCACCGCGAAGCTCATCTGCCCGCGCCTTCTCGCCCGATTCGTCAAGCATGGCAGCCGCTTCCAGAAGCCGTCCGCTACGAACCAGGTAGTCCGCCGCCCGGGAGACCTGCCCACCCAGCTTGAGGATTTCGGCGGCGTCCGAATACAGGCCGGCCGATTCCAGGAATGCCACGCCGTCTTCTAGTTTCCCCGCCGCCGCCAGCATCCTGCCAGACATGCGTGCCAGCCCTATCACGGGCACTGACCGCTGAACGGCGGAATCGGTGTGAAAACGCTCCACTTCAGCCTCGTACGCTGACCTGAAGGCAGCCGCAGCACGTTCCGGCTCTCCGGCCTCGGCATAGGTCCAAGCCGCCATCCGGCTGAGCCCCAGTTTCTCCAGAAGCTGGGCCGCTTTTACGGACTGGCCGGCTGCGATGTAGACCCGTGCCTGCTCGGCGGGCTTGTGGGCGCGGTCAAAGCAGCGGGCGGCGTCATCCCATGCCTTGCCGTGACGGTACAGATCGCCAGCAAAGGACCACTCTTCAAGGTTTTCCCTCAGTTTTGCGGCACCGATCGGATCACCGGCACGGGCCAGCAGAACCGACGCCTCCGATATGTCGCTGGCAGCGAGATAGCACCGCACGGCTTCTTTCAGTTCACCGGCCCGAACGTATAACTCGCCGGCCTCACGGTGCTCTCCTCTCCGGGCTGCCTTGCGGGCAAGTCCGGTGAGCTTCTTTTTTTCCTTGGGGTCGATCACAACCGGTCCGGGTGCCGCCATGGTGTCAGCCTCCCTTTATCCGCACTGCAGCGGCATACCAGGCTGCCAGTGAAGACCAGACACCAAGCGAAACGCCGTTCACGACCAGTGACGCCAGAAAACTGGACACCGAGCCATCCCGCCCTTCGGCCACCCGGACCGCATGACGCACGCCGCTCCCGATCAATGATAAGACCAGAACCGTCGCCGCACCAGCCGGAATATACAGGCCACGAGACAGCAATATTCCCAGCATGGACGGATCGAACCGGGCGAGATACGCCAGTGCCAGAAACATCGCCGGTCCTGTGATCAGTCCCAGAAGGAGTGGCCACTGGTCGTATATGAAATCCGTCGCTGTCTCCGGCCGTAGTTTTTCACGTGCCGCCGGCCGGGCGGCAGTCTTGGCCGCCCGCGACCGTGACGACGGGGTGACCGGCAGATCTGCCGTCTCGTTTTCCGCTTCTGCAAGAGCCGGGTCCAGCGGCAGGTCACTCAGGACGCTTGCGAAACTCCCGCCCTGCGTCCGGACCTGGTCAGTCCGCGATCCCCTGAGATCAACAGCCTGCCAGCGGGCTGATGACAGGTTGGCACCCGTCAAGACCGCACCGGTAATCGCTGAATGAGCCAGCTTGGTACGGCTCCAGTCGCTGTATCTGAGATCAGCTCCTGCCAGCGCCACCTCGGTCAGCACCGATCCGGCCAGATCGAGGCCGGGCGCCTTAAGCCCCTCGGCCTGCATCCCCCGGATCCGGCAATTGTGCCAGCGGCTCCACGAGGCATTGGCGCCAGAAAACACCGCCGCTTCAGCCTCCATGCCGCTCAGGATCGCACCCGACAGCACGGCACCTGCGAAGCTCGCACCTCCTGCCTTCACGCGGTCCATCAGGGCCCCCTCGAAACAGGCCCGGTCGAACATCCCCGATGTCAGGTCCGCTCCGGCAAGGCGCGTCATGGCAAACGAGGCGGCATTCGCATCAACGCTCGCAAGCGAGGCGTCTTCCATCATTACCCGGTCAAACACCGAGCGGCGCATGGTCGAGTTGTCCAGCGTAACCTTCTGGAGGTCACACTCCTCAAACACGACATCATCAAGCCTCACCAGCTGAAACCGCGCCTGCGGTAGCTGGCACGATTCCCAGCGGCTCGAATCGAGACGGCATTCGGTGAACTGCATCGAGGACAGTTTCGCCAGTTCCCAGACAGTTTCCCTCAGATCCGTGGAGGCTATCACTGTCCCGCGGGCATCAACCGACTGGAACCGTGTCCGCCGGAACTGCCCGCCTTCGATACGGACACCATCCAGAACCGGCCGAGCAAGAACCCCTTCAACAAAAATCCACCGGGACAGGGAAGACTTCCGGAACTCGCACCCGCGAAAGACGCCCCGTGAGCAATCAACCTCCTCCATCCGTGCTTCCTGGAACGAACACTGGTCTGCGGTCAGTTCGTGTGCCGTGACGCCCTGCCAGAAGGACTTGTCGAAACGGCATCCCTTGAACTGGGCGTGGGTAATATTGATCTGGGCCAGTTCGGAAGCAGTCAGATCGCAGCTTCCAAAAACCGCACCCTGGGCCTCGGCACCGCGGAACCGGGCCGCCGTGAAATTGCAGTTCGAGAACTCGGTTCCGGCAAAGCTGGCTCCACCGAGTTCACAGCGTTCAAAATTCACATTCTCTATCCGGCCAGAAGGAAACCGGCAGCCAGCAAGCTGGGCGCCAGTGAAATCCTGTCCGCACAGGTCGGACGCTTCGGCCTGTCCTGCAATCAGCCTGTCTATCAGCCCTGAATCAGCCATATCCTGTCGTTACCGGCGTCTTTTCACGTTCCAATTCGAAACGGAAACCAGTGGGCACAAATCACGTAACTATATAAAACTTTTGCCTTTTTTATTGCACGAATCTGGCAGGCGGATCAAACTATTTCCGCGGGCCGGGGGGTCATTTGGCGCGGGAGGATAGTATTGGCCGGGGCGATATGCCATCCGGCAGGCAAGTGTTGGCACGCATGAACCGCCTTCAACTCCATCTTGGTCCTCGCCGGATCGGTGCTGCTGTGGCAGCCCTGTTTGTCGTATTTTCGCTCGCTGACAGCAGAACTTCGCTCGCCCAGACATCCGGCGGGGGCGGCACTATTATCCAGGATACTGCTTCATCCGCACGGTTTGTAAGCCGCAAGGAATTTGCCAGGTCTCTGGCGAAGAAACTCGGCTTCAACCTGCCGACCGGTGATGAGAGCAATTCGGTTGACCCGGTGGAGTTCATGAATGGTGGCGGAGAGATCCAGATCGACCCGGCCAACTACACAACCGCCGCACCCAACATCCGTGAAGGGACGGTCCTTGTAGGAAACAAACCGCAGAAAATCCTGCATGCGAGGGGAGCCGCCGCACCGGTCATCTACCAGTTCACTACGCTCCGAGCCGGTGAAGTGACGATTTCGGCCACCGTGCGAGGCGGCACCCAGGTCTGGGCTGTCAACAACGGCGCACCCGTTGCGGCCCGAGATGACGGCTCCGGCACTTCCACCCAGGCAGAGCCGCTGAAGCTCCCTGCCGGCACTCACCAGTTGCGGGTCACGCTGCCACCGGGAGGTTCCATCGGAGAGATCAGGGTTGATACTCCATGCATGGGGCCGGTGACTCCTGATTTCCAGGGGCCGCTGAATGAGCCCCTGACCTATGGAGAAAAAACCGTGGCGATGGTGCGGGCGCTGGGGCTGATGAAGGATCTCCCGGACGCGGGCAAGCCTCCTGAAGTCATTCCTGCTGCCGCCGCTGTAAGAAATCCCGATTCAGTAAGGCCTTCGGATGTATCCGACGAGCGTGGCCAGCCCCGGCAGGGCATATCCGTCAAGCGGCCGTTGCTGGGTACTGACGCCGGACGGACCGAATTCATCATCAATGCCCCGGATGCGGGCCTTTTTGAACTGCGCGCCACCATGAGCGGAAATGGCAAGACATCCTGGTCCGTGAACGGATGCCGGAGCGACGACGCCCAGGTCCGAACTCCGGACAACGCGCCCAAGCCATTTACTATTGGGGTTGTGGAACTGAAAAGGGGCGCAAACCGGGTCGTGCTACGGGCTGGCTCCTCCGTCAAGATCTTTGACCTGCAAATCGCCCGCAAGGATGAGAGCACATCCTCGTATTACCAGGTGGCGATGGCAGCAGGCCTCCAGGAAGGCGAACCGCTTGCCCCGGTAGACGAGGGCGGGCTTGCCTCCAACCTGCAGTCAGTGCTTTTCACCGACCGGATAGGGCAGCTCCGGATGCAGGAGCGCGAGGACCTGCTTGGCGGAAGCCCCGACTTTGCCATCCTGCCTGATCATCCGATCGACTGGGGCGATTTCCAGCTTGGCGATGAGGGGAACTTCGGTACCCCGGTGAGTCCCTATATCCCGGCCGGGGGGCTTCCGTGAGCTGATGCCGCCCCTGCCGCGACTGCCTGCCCACCTCCAGAATTTTCCCCGTGCCCGCTGGCTGACACTTTGTCTCGCCATCCTGCTGACGGGACAAGCGTTTCCGGCCCGCGCTTCCTTCGAGAACTCGTTCTGGCAGTTCACTCTTGGCGTCGATGGCTACTATTCGACCAATGTGAACTATGCCGCCGGAAACGCCGCAAACAGCACCCTGTATGCTGTTTACAGGCCGCGGTTCTCGATCCGGCCGCAGGCCGCATTTGGCGAATTCTCGATGGATGCGGGGATTGCCGCCTATACATTCGCCGACAGTGGACTGGCCGACAAGATTTTGCCCGATGCAGGAGTGAATCTCGCCTTCCGGCTGGGCCGGCGAATGCGTCTCTCGCTATCCGACCGGTTTTACGCCCAGCCCATCGAGTTCTCCCGGCCGGCCGAAACCCCGGCGAATCTCACCAGCGTGAACCGCGCCGGTGTGAACCTGCACTACGATGCGCCACTGGCTGGCCGGAACCGCCTCACCCTCGGCATGGGCTATGAAGCCGTCACGCTGATCGACCTGCCCAATGACTCCTACAACTACCGTGCTTCGGCCTCCTTCGAGCGGCGGCTGAGTCCCAAAACCCGGATCTCGCTGACGCAGGGCTTCAGTCAGACACGGTTCTACGACGGCTTCATAGCTGGCACCCCTGTCGTGCCGCTCTATACCCTGACCACCCTGACCACCACCGCGACGGTAAACTACCGGACCGGTCCGAGGCTCGAAACGCATATGGGAGCGGGAGTGTCGTTTGCGCGTATCGCCTCCAGAACGCTGACCAATCCGGCGGCCAATGGTGGAATCATCTGGACGCCAAACAACAGGCTGAAGATGGCGGCCGATCTCTCGTATGCCGAGCGGATGGACTCCCGGGGCACCGCCGTCAGGCTCCTGTCCGTCAACGGAAAGGCCGGATACCAGCTAACCCGGAAAATCGGATGGGGCGGTTCGGCAACCTATTCGCGGGCTTCTCTCCTCGTGCTTCCCACGGGGGCGGGCGGGAATCCGGACTCGGCATTCTTTTCGATTACAACCGGGCTTTCGTACCCGATACGCAAGGAACTGAGTGCAAGTGCGGGGTACACCTATTTTAAGGGGCTGGAGGCCAACCGCTTCAGCGGGCATGTAGCCACGACCGGGTTAAAGCTGACCCTCTAGAAGCCCCCTCTATCAACTGGAAATCATCGTAAGTCTGATATGTTATACTTCCGACAGATCATGAACCGGAAGATCATCATATTGGCACTGGCCATGGTGTTCGGCAGCGCGGGATTGTTTGCGGACCGGGCCCATGCAGCTGATGCCGGAGAGTCCTACCGGATCGGTCCGCAAGACCGGCTCCAGATCACTGTCTGGAGGGAAGCTGACCTCACTGGCGAGTTTGAAGTCTCGTCGCAGGGCGTTCTTCAATTCCCGCTACTCGGGCAGATCAAGGCCGCTGGACGAACCACCCAGTCGCTGGATGATGAAATCACACGGAAGCTTGCCGAAAGCTACCTCGTCGACCCGATAGTCACGGTTTCTGTCGCCAGCTACCGGAGCCAGAAGGTCTACGTGTTCGGGTCGGTCAAGAGGCCCGGCCTGTTCTTCCTGGATGAGGATCCAAGCATTCTGAAAGTGCTGCTGGAGGCCGGCGGACCGGAAGCCGGGGGCACCCTGACCGGTGATGTGGTCCGGCTGGGCGACTCTCCGGAGCGGGAAGGCGGTACGCCGGTTGAAATCCGCCGCGTGGATCTGTCGGCTCTGTTTACCCGCGGCGACCTGTCCCAGAATCTCAGGCTCCGCAGCGGAGACATCGTTTTCGTCCGTACCGCACGGGATGGGGGACGGGGGACCGCAAATGTTGTGTACATCACCGGCGCCATACAGCGGCCAGGTGCCTATGAGTGGAACGAAGACACCACCGTCCTGAACGTCGTCCTCCAGGCAGGCGGCACCACCGAATACGCATCGGCCAACCGGAGCCGCGTTATCCGGGGACAAGGCCCGGAGCGCGAGATATTCATGGTACGGGTGGCTGATATCCTGAAAGGCGACAAGGACAAGAACCTGAAACTGCTTCCCGGCGACCTGATTACCGTGCCAGAAAGCTTTTTCTAGGCGGGACCAACGAACTTGAACCTGAACGTTGAAAGACTGTCCCATCACGAAGTCGTCCGGTTTCTCCGCAAACGCGGCTGGATTGCCGCGACGGTCGCCGGCCTGGTGACAGTTACAGCCGCTGCCGTCACGCTCCGCGAGCCCCGGGTCTACCAGGCCGAGGCACGTGTCTCCCTCCAGCCGGAAGCGGTCAGCAAAATGCTCCCGCGCCAGCTGGTTTCGTTCGAGGCCTACTACATCACCAATATGAAGTTCGACACGGAGATGGAGATTCTCCGCTCGAAGCCGATGGCCGAGCGGGTGACCCGTGCCATGGGTATCACCCCCGAGGCCGATGGCGAGGCCGTGTTTGCCGACTGGGTGCGCAGAACGATGTCATCCATCGAGATCCGCCGCCATGAGAACACCCGGATCATACGTGTCATAGCACGCGACACGAGTCCCGATCGCGCAATGCGGATAGCCAACACCTACGCGGAACAGTACATCTCCCGCACGATCGAGGAACAGATTGAAAGCTTCACCAGATCACACACGTGGCTGAAAGAGCAGATCATCGAGCTGGAACAGCGGGTCCAGGAGTCGGAACTCGCGGTGATCGACTACATCAAGGAGCATGGCGTAGACTTGGTCGAAATCGCCGCCGAGACGCAGATGCCATCGCAGGTCCAGACAGGAACCGTTCAGGGGCAGTTCGCCACCGGAATGGAAGGCGATGTCCTGCAGAGCCTGCGCTCGCAACTGATCGCCCGGGAGGCCGAAAAAACTGAACTGTCCGCACGATATCTCCCCGCCCACCCGAGAATGCGGGGGCTCGACGAGCAGATCGCCTCGCTGCGCAGCCGGATTGCCCGTCAGGAAGAAGCCCTGAAACGTTCACGCAAGGCATCACGGGAACAGGCGATCGAGGTACGTGAAAAGGCGATCCAGTATGACCTTTTGCGCCGGACTGCCGATACAAACAAGGCGCTTTACAACGCCCTGATCCAGAAGCTGAAGGAAATCGACATCACCGGCAATATCGCCGAGACCGACATCCGCATCGTCGAAAAGGCGGAACGGCCGGTAACGCCAATCCGTCCAACCCCGCGGCGGACCATCTCACTGGCCGCACTGATCGGCATCGCCCTGGGGATCCTTTCCGCACTGCTGATTGAGCTGATGGACCCCCGCATCAAGAGCCTCGACGAGTTCAAGGATCTGTTCGATGTACCGATTCTGGGGACCATCCCGGTCATCTCCGAGAATGATGGTGATGATCCCGGCAGCGTTTTGCCTGCGGCCCTGGTATCCAGGCTCCGGCCGGCGTCCATTCCGGCTGAGGCCTACCGGACCCTTCGCACCAATGTGAAGTTTTCGCATTCGATTGAGAGTGGCCGTTCGCTGCTGCTCACCAGTTGTTCTCCCCGTGAGGGCAAGACGACGACCGCGATCAATCTGGCCGTTGCCACTGCCCTCGCCGGCAAGCGGGTACTGCTGATCGACGCGGACCTGAGGAACCCGAACATCCACCGGGAACTGGGCCTGAACGCGAAGATGGGATTCACGCACTACCTGGCTGGTGACATCGACGACTACCACGAGGCAGTGGTTCCTACCTGGCTGGAGAAACTGGACATCATGACCTGCGGGGTCATCACGCCCAATCCCTCGGAACTGCTGGAATCCGGCCGCCTGAAGGAACTGATCGCCGCGGCAGTTTCGGAGTATGACCAGGTGATTATCGATGCGTCGCCGGTACTGCCTGTGGCTGATGCGGCGATTCTCGCCACCGCCGTTCAGGGGGTCATCATGGTGTTCGACGCTTCGAGCATAAACCGGGGCGACGTCGGCCGTGCCCTCGACCAGATCCGGAAGACCGGCACCAAGGTCTACGGGGTTGTGATGAACCGGTTCACAGATCTCAAGCACCACCAGTACTATTACTACACCTATCCAGCTTCCAGCCGGGCCCAGTAGGAGCAGCCCCGGGTGAAGCAGCTGGCGATCCTGAGGGAACTGGCCGCCGGTTCCGGTTTTGCCGTTCTGGTTCTTTATGCCGGCGGAATCACTCCGCTGGGCCGGTTTATTCTTGAGATCACCGCTTTCGTGCTCGCCGTGACAGTGATCGCCGAGTGGATCCGCACCGGACATACCGCCGTACCAGGCTGGAAGGCCGTTATGGCCGTCGGGCTGTTTGTTCTGTACCTGTTCGTCCGTGCTCTGGTCCCTGAACCCAGTGCCGAGGCACTGGAGGAAGCCCTTTACTGGCTGACCGGTCTTGCCCTGTATATCGCGCTGGTCCACCACTACCGGGACCGGCAGGTGCTTGAGCGATCCATCGTGCTGATGGCGGCCATCGCACTCCTTGCCGCCGGGATCGGACTGGTCGTCCGGTTTCCGGGAGAAGGCGCACCGGCATCAGGCCCCGGATTGTGGCAGCTCTCCGGTACATTCGTGAACCGGAACCATTTCGCCTTGCTCCTGCTGTCGCTCATCCCTGTTACCTACTACGCCGGAGTGGCCTTCCGGTCGGCGGCAAGTTCCGCCGGCAGGCTATGGGAGCGGCCCGGTTTCCTGTTCCTGCTCGCCTCTTCCCTGCTCATGGCCTTCTTTCTGACCGGCAGCCTGGGCGGTTTCATGGCCATGTGTGTGGCCGGTGTAACGGTAGGGCTCGACTTCATCCTCCATCGGACTTCGAGTTCGGCCCGCCGGATCGTGGAGGTAATCGCCGGTATTGCACTCATACTGATGCTGACTGCGGTCTGGTTCGGCAGCGATTCATTCACCATGCGGCTGGCCCGCGCAGCCACCATACAGGAGCCGTCCGCTCTCGAACGGATAGAGATGTGGAAATCGGCGCTTGGCATGCTGGCGGACCATCCCGTAACGGGGATCGGCCCCGGCCAGTTCGCCGCCTGGTTTCCATCCCACCGCCCCGCAGGCATTCTCTACCGGGTTGATCACGTTCATAACGACCTGCTGCAGATCGTGACCGAGACGGGAATCGTGGGGGCCTTGCTGCTCGTGCTGACTTCGGCCCTGTTCTTTCTCCACGTCTTTTCCGCACGGAACGAAATCAGAAGCATTTACGACCGGGCGATGGTCCGGGGCGGAACGGTCGCCATTGTGGCCGTATTCGTCCATTCGCTCGTGGATTTCGGGCTCCGCATCCCGGCAAATGCATTCGCCGCCATCGCGGTACTGGCGTGCATCATGGCCTCGGCCTCGCACCGGCAGAGCGACGAGGCCGAACGGCTGAGGGCCCACGGATGGAAACGGTTCGCACTGGCCACCGTGCCAGTCCTGGGTCTCCTGCTGTTTGGCTACCTGTCCGTTACCCGGCTGCTCGCCGCCACCCATGAGCGCCGTGCCCGTACGCTCATGGGCAACCCGGAAGAAGCAATCGGTTATCTGGACCTGGCAGTACGCATCGGTCCGCTGCCCTTTGCCCGGCGCGAGGCACTCCGCGCCGGGCTGCTGGAGAAGATGATCCCTGCCTCCGCCGGAGATACCGAAATCACTGGCCGCCAAACGGCCATCAGGGAAATCATCGGAGCTTACGACCTTGCGCTCACCCTTGATCCACGGTCAGCAACCTACCGCCGCCAGCGCGCGCGCTGGAAGGCAGAGGCGGGGCTCCCCGACGCCGCCAGGGCGGATCTCGTAGAGGCGGTTGAGCTTTCACCACATGACTGGCGCCCGCTTTATGCCCTCGCCCTTTTCGACTGGCGGCAGGGCAATTTCGGCGATGCCCTGCTCAGCTTCGGACTGCTGCTCAAGGAACGTCCTGAACTGACAGGAAGCGTACTGCCCGTGATTGCCGGAGATCCCCTGAAGGACAGGGAGCGGCTCCTCCGGCTGTATCCGGTAATCCGCCAGACATTCCCGCAAACGGCCCGGTTTCAAACGGTATTTGGAGACCTGCTGCGCCGTTTCAATGTTCCCGGACAGGCCCGGGAGCAATATGAACTGGCCAGCATTGCCGAGCCCGAGAACCCCCATCACCTGATCCGGCTGGCAGAAACACTGAAAAGCCTTGGCGACTACAACGGCGCCATTCACCGGCTCGATGCCTTTCACCAGCATTCGCCCGGAACGCCAGAAACATATGAGTTGCGCGGCGACCTTTCCCGGTTGAATCAGGAGGTTGCCGATGCAGTCTCCGCCTACCGCAAGGCACTGGAACTGGAACCGGACCGGCATCAGACCTGGCAGAAACTCTACAACGCCTATGTCGAGTTCCAGGCGGACCCCGGCGTGGCATTCTGGCAGGAACTGACTGCCCGGTTTCCGGACCGGCCGCCATACCGTTACTCTTACGCGCAGGCACTTGCCCGGAGCCTCTCGACCATCGGCGACGCCATCCGCGAGATGCGGATAGTGGCAAGCCGCGAACCGGCGAACTGGACCTACGCCGACTATCTGGCCAGTCTGCACATCCGCCGGCGGCTGCATGAGGAGGCCCGGCGTGTCTGGACCGACTATGCGGTGAATGTCCCCGGTGATCCCCGGCCTTACGAAGCCATCGCCCGGATGTACGATTCACTGAAACTGAAGGACCGGGCCGATGAGGCCCGTGCGCTTGCCGAACAAACCCGCCAGCGGAGCCGCAAGCCCTGACAGCAAGGCAAAACGTGAAACTGATACTCTCCAATCTCCGGGCTGACAGGGAGCTGGACAGGGACGGCCTCAAGGAACTGGCGGCCAGTGCCATCGGAACCACGCCTGAACGGATACAGGACTGCTCCGTCCTCAAGGTGAGCCGCGATGCCCGCCACCGGCCGGTGATCTGGGTTTACCGGCTGCTTGCAGAAACCGATCTGGCAAATGTCCCCACTGTGCCCGGCCGAATCGAGCCCGTCACCGTGGAGATTCCGTACCAGCCCCCAACTCCGCTGCCCTCCCGGCCCGCGTCCCGGCCGGTCGTTATTGGTGCAGGCCCGGCCGGCCTGTTCGCCGCACTGGTACTTGCCGAGGGTGGCGCTCCGCCCCTGATCCTGGAAATGGGAGAACCCGTGGAGAAACGTACCGTCACCGTCGCCCGGTTCTGGCGCTATGGAACGCTGAACCCCCGCTCCAATGTCCAGTTTGGAGAAGGCGGTGCTGGAGCCTTTTCTGACGGCAAGCTGACGACCAGAAAGAACGACCGGCGCATCGGGTGGGTATTCCGGCGTCTGGTCGAATACGGCGCACCGGAGCGCATCCTTACCGATGGCAAGCCGCACATCGGGACCAACTTCCTGAAACGGCTCCTGCGCCGGTTGCGGGATCATCTGGAGCAGCTGGGCACCGAGTTCCGTTTTGGCACCGAAGTAACGGATATCCTTCACCTAAACGGACGGGTGGCCGGACTCCGGATATCGACAGGTGAAGAAATATCCGCCAGCCGTGTCGTTCTTGCGCCAGGACACTCGGCACGGGATCTCTTCCCGGCGCTGGAACGCGCCGGACTCCGGATGGAAGCAAAACCTTTCGCGGTGGGTTTTCGCGTGGAGCACCCCCAGCCGCTGATCGACCGTGCCCGTTACGGGAAAGAACGCGACGGCCCGTTGCCGGCGGCTGACTACCGGCTTGCCGTCACGGACCGGGAAACGGGGCGTGGCGTCTACAGCTTCTGCATGTGCCCCGGCGGCCTCGTCATCAACGCCTCCAGCGCGCCCGGCGGCCTTGTAGTAAACGGCATGTCGAACTTCGCCCGCGACCACCGGTTCGCCAACGCGGCACTGGTCGTCCAGATAAATCCGGATGATTTTCCCGGCCAAGGACCGCTCCGCGGAATGGACTGGCAGGCAGAACTGGAAAAGCGGGCCTTCGCACTGGGCGGAGGCAGCTACCGCGCTCCAGCCCAGCGGCTTGTGGACTATCTAGCCCAGCGGGAGTCCGCATCCCTTCCCTCGACAAGTTTTCTTCCCTCTGTGGTTGCAGCCGATCTGCACGGACTCCTCCCGCAGCCATGCGAGGCGGCGCTGGAGCGCTCAATCCGGAGGTTCACACGTCAGATACGAGGCTTCGATTCCGAGGAAGCGCTGCTCATTGCCGTCGAAAGCCGGACATCCTCCCCCGTCCAGATCGCCCGGACCCAAACACTGGAAGCCGAAGGGCTCATGGGGCTTTATCCTGCCGGTGAAGGCCCCGGCTGGGCAGGTGGTATCGTGTCGGCGGCGGTCGACGGAATGAAAGTGGCAGAAAGCCTGCTGTCCACACTCAGGTAGGTTTCTGGTCCGCCATACGACTGCGCCGGTGGCGGGCATACCAGCCAATCATGGCCAGAACCGTCAGCCCTGAAATCCAGAGACCGATGGCAAGGCTGAGCGGTTCGTAATGGAATTCGACGGTCGACCTGCCAGCCGGGACCCATGCTGCAAGCTGAAACCCGTTGGCGACCAGGGTATCACTGCGCTTGCCGTTCACGTAGACATTCCAGCCGGGAAAGTAGTTGTCCCGCAGGATGATGGGACCAGGACTGTCGCGTTCCACTTCAATCCGGCGGATTTCGGGAGTCCAGTGGATTGCATGGAGAATGGCTCCTTCATCGGTCCCGTCCAGAACCGGGACCGCTGGCATGGGATGTCCTGAAAGCCGGGGGCCGAGATACTCGACTTCGCCAGGATTCCAGTCCGGATCCGACAGCAGGCCTTCCAGGACGGCATGATCATTCACCTGTTTCCAGTGCCGTGGCGCCCGGACTGGCTGAAGAGATTCCACGAACCGGCATAGGCGTAATGGAGGCTCCCCCTCCGGTCCGGCGCACTCGAAGCCGTCCACCGGCGGGGTCCAGCCGGGCACTGCCGCCACGTAATCCAGCGACTGAAGACGAAGGCCGTTGAGGGGAGGGATTGTTCTTGTGGCAAGTTCATGGTCCAGCGGACGGGAGGAGTTGTACCCGCCCGGTATGGAAAAGGGTGTCAGCAGCACCAGATCACCGGCGAGCCCCTGCCAGAACAGCGCTGCCCCAACTTCCCGGGCCCTCTGGACCGGCAACACCTGCTGGCCGGTCTCCATCTGGATCCGCAAAGGGACGATACGCTCGTCTGACCGATTTGCCAGCAGGCGCATGACCCCGGGTGGCATGGGAAACAGTTCGGCCGGAATAGTTCGCAGAACCGGATATCCGGCAACGCCAAACTCCAGCGCAACCAGTGCGCCAAACGTCGGCAACCAGCGCCGGTCATCCCGCCAGAGCAACCACAGGAACCCCATCCCGCCTGCAAGCAGCAGCAACCCCCAGCGGAATGCCGACAGGGCATGCTCCCTGAAAAGGGGGTTGGCCTTCAAAGCGGCAACCTCGGCAGGCATGCCGGCCCACGAACCGCCTCCTGTCATCCCGGCCAGCGATAGCATCAGGAGGACTCCGCAAAATATCACCGCGGGCAGCGCCCGTGAGGGGCGCCACACCCCGGATGCGAGCTTTTCCATTACCAGAGCCGATGCGAGCCACAAGGAAATGACCACCGAAAGCAGGAACCGCTCCGGAAACCGGAACTGTTTCCAGCCCGGAAGCAGGTTCCAGAGAAGTTCATAGAATCCGAAATACTCCCCTCCGGCCGTCAGCAGCGAAATCGCCGCGAGAGCAAGCAAACAGCGGATCCGGATCTCCCCCCGGGCCGCTGATACCAGCCAGGGCAGCAGCAGCAGGACCACCATCCCCGGATGGGCGCGCAAGAAATAAAGCCCGAGACCCGCCACCACCGGACGTGAAATACCGCTCATGTCCGCCGACGCTTCCGGCGGGGGATCGAACAGGCCCGGCGCAATCCACTCGACAAGCCGGACCGGATTCCAGGACCATGCCTGCACCAGGGAAAGAGTGTTCGATTCGCCGCGGCTTGAGTTCAGTGACAGTTCGACCCCCGGGACAAGAATGGCCGCCGTGAGGAATGCCGCCAGCGCCAGCCCGCCGAAGGTGAGAGCGAATGTCCGGCGGCCTCCGGGAATCCAGGGGCGGCTCACCCCCAGCGCAAAAAGGCTGACCAGATAAACCGACTGGAGATCACCGGTGGTCACGAGCAGTGCCACCCAGAGGGCAAGACCGGTCATCGTTCGGACCGTGGGGTTTCGCAAATGGTCCAGGAGCGCCGCGCCCAGCCATCCCATCAGGGCGAAGCCTGCAAGAAACTGGATCGCCGCATGGAGGCCTAGCCCCACCGTGCCGTATACCAGACCGGCAGCCGCCAGAAATGCGATTGCGGGCCGCACCCCCAGATTCGACAGCAGCCGGATATAGCCTGCATGGGCCAGAAGGTAGTGAATGCCAATAAAAACCGAGCAGGCATGCGCCGGATGCAGCCCCCTCAGCGGGACCATCAGCCACCGGAGCGGATACAGGACTCCCTGAACCGGATCACCCCAGAAAGGCATGCCGCCGAATATGCCGTCCATCCAGAAGGGCAGTTCGCCGGAGGCGACCCGGCCGGAAAACCACGCGAGATACGGCGTGTAGTTCGTGAGCACATCACGAAAATAGAAGACGGAGAACCCGGCATAGACCGGCCCCATCACGGCCAGATTGAGCAGCGCCGCCGCTCCGTACAAACGGAACCGGATGGGGAGAGATGGCTGGCCAGGCGGGTTCACCTCAGGCGTACCACCCACCCGGTTACCGGGGAAACCCTAGACTTCCATGTTGGCATACTGCGGCGGCAGGATGTTTGCCCGCTGCATCATCGTACGAAGTTCCTCGGGATCCGAGGTTCTGGAGAAACACTCGTCGATATTGATGAGCCGCTTCTGGAACAGGTTGAACAGTGACTGGTTCATCGTCTGCATGCCGTATTTCTTCTGGCCCACCTGCATCTGCGAATATATCTGGTGAATCTTGTCTTCACGGATCAGGTTCCGGATGGCGCTGTTCGGGACCATGATCTCCATGGCCATCACACGGCCTTTTCCGGTCGCCTTCTGGAGCAGCGACTGGGACAGTACTCCTTCAAGCACGAAGGAGAGCTGGGCGCGGACCTGGGGCTGCTGGTAGGCAGGGAAGACGTCCAGAATCCGGTTAATGGTCTGGGCACACGAATTCGTATGCAGTGTCCCGAATGCCATGTGGCCGGTTTCCGACACGGTGAGCGCAGCCTCGACGGTTTCCAGATCGCGCATCTCGCCGATCAGCACCACGTCCGGATCCTGCCGGAGAATGAACTTGAGTGCGGTCTTGAAGCTCTTGGTATCGGCATGAACCTCCCGCTGGTTGACCAGCGAACGCTTGTGTGGATGGAGGAACTCGATCGGATCCTCAACGGTCAGGATGTGCGAGGCCTGCTCGGTGTTGATCTTGTCGATAATCGTGGCGAGCGTTGTCGACTTGCCGGAACCGGTGGGGCCGGTCACCAGGACCAGCCCGCGTGGCTTGTCGGCTATCGCCGCCACGACGGACGGAAGACCGAGTTCCTCAAATGACATGATCTTGAATGGAATCGCCCGGTACACGGCCCCTACGGCCCCGCGCTGCATGAACACATTGGCACGGAACCGTGCCAGGCCCTTGACCCCGAACGAAAGGTCGAGCTCGTTGTTTTCCTCGAAGGAGTGCTTCTGGGACTCGGTCAGGATCGAATAGGCGAGCTGTTTCGTATCGGCCGGAGTCAGCGGCGGCGTCTTCAGCGGCGTCAGGTCGCCGTCAATCCGGATCTGGGGAGGAGAATTGGTCGAAAGATGAAGATCGGAACCGCCCTTGTCGATCATCACCTTGAGAAGCTGGTGAAGGTTAACGCCTGACATCCGGTATTTCTCCTCTTTCCCTGCTCAGTATCATCCCGTCCGCCAGATAGAACCTGTCAGTTGTCCGGCGACGAGTTCTGCGCCACCTGCGCCATGGTGGTCAGCCCTTTGCGCATCTGGACGACACCGGAATACCGCATGGTCCACATGCCGAGCCGCATCGCTTCCTTCTTGATCTCCAGCGACGACGCGCCGTTCAGGATCAGTTCCTTCAGGTCGGAATACATCGGCATGACTTCGTAGATGGCGATACGGCCCTTGAAACCGGTATTGTTGCACTTGTCGCACCCGGCACCCTTGAAGGGCACGAATTCGTCCACCTGGTCGGCCGGAACACCGAAATCCACCAGTGCCTTCTTGGTGATCTCCGTGTCCTCGGTCTTGCAGTTCTGGCAGATCTTCTTGCAGAGCCGCTGCGCGAGAATGACGTTTACGGCGCTCGCCACGAGGAACGGCTCGACACCCATGTTGAGCAGGCGGCTCACCGTGGCCGGGGCATCGTTCGTATGCAGCGTCGAGAGCACCAGGTGGCCGGTGAGCGCGGCCTTGATGGCGATTTCCGCCGTTTCAAAGTCGCGGATCTCGCCCACCAGAATGATGTCTGGATCCTGACGGAGAAAGCTGCGGAGCGCCGCGGCAAAGTTCAGGCCGATATCTTCCTTCATCTGGCACTGGTTGATGCCGAAGAAGTTGAACTCCACGGGATCTTCCGCCGTCGATATGTTCACGTCTTCGGAGTTCAGTTCCGAAAGCGCCGAATAAAGTGTCGTTGTCTTGCCGGAACCGGTAGGGCCCGTCACCAGGCACATGCCGTTCGGACGCTCGATGCCGGTACGCCACTGGCCTAGCTGGTATTCATCAAAACCGAGCTTGGTCATGTCGAGCTGGAGATTCGACTTGTCCAGAAGGCGCATGCATACCTTCTCGCCAAACAGGGTGGGCAGCACGGACACCCGGTAGTCCATCTCGCCAATACCCTTCATCTTGATCTTGATCCGGCCGTCCTGCGGAAGCCGCCGCTCGGCGATATCCAGGTTCGCCATGACCTTGAGGCGGGCCGTGATGGCATTCTTGAGCTTCATCGGCGGCTTCATGAACTCCATGAGATCGCCGTCCTGCCGGTAACGCACCCGGAAGGATTTTTCGTATGGCTCGATATGAATGTCCGATGCCTTGCGCTTGATCGCCTCGGTCAGGATGTAGTTGCACAGCTTGACGACCGGCGCATCATTGGACGCGTTGCCCAGTTCGTCCAGGTTCACATCCTCGTCATCCTCGCCGAGCTCAATATCGCTCAGGTCCGGCATGTCGAGGCTTTCCAGATTCGCTTCTGCGGCCTGCTGGATCTGCGTGTAGTATTTGTCGATGGCGGCCATGATCGCGGTATCGGTAGAGACGACCACCTCGATCTGCTGGTAGCTGGTTACGAACTTGATGTCGTCCACCGCCTGGATGTTCGACGGATCGACCATCGCCACGATCAGCGTCGAGCCGGCACGGTTTACCGGGATCAGCTTGTGCTGGCGGGCCTGCTTCTCCGGAACGAGCGCGATCACTTCCCGGTCGATTTCAAACTCGTCCAGATTGATCGTCGGCACGCCATACTGGCGCGAAAGGAACTCGGTCAGATCTTCTTCCTTGACGGCTCCTGTCGATATCAGTGCCGAACCGAGCCGCTGGCCGGTCTTCTTGGCCTCATTCATCGCCTGCTGGAGCTGCAGGGGCGAAATCAGCTTTTCGCGGACGAGAAGTTCACCGAGTTTTCCTGGCGGAGGTGGCATATCCTGTCTTCAAACCTCTTGCATTCCGGCCCTTGCACGCCTGCCACCACCGACGCCACGGTCAGGTTGGCGGGTTCCGGCTGGTCTGGAAACGGGCACTATTTCCATGAGTTGTACGGCCTGCCGCTTCCTGAACGGGTGGCCGTATCTGGCTGCCGATGGGCGGAGTTTAGACCGGTTCCGCCCACATTCAAATGCCCCCGCCGAACAGTTTCACGGTTGGGGCCAGTTTCCGTGCGTCACTAAAAACCGTTATCCTGCTACCGCTTTTCGGGAAAGGAGCCTATCGCCGGACTGTCGTCCGGACCGCTTCAATGACGCCTTCCGTCAAACTGATCGTCTCCCGGGTGGCCATCCTGCTACTGACGGTGGCCCTGTATTCCAATGCCTTTCACAGTGAACTTCACTTTGACGAGGTAAGCAGCATCCCGTTCGGCCAGAACTGGGCTGATTCCGTAAGCCGCGACCACATTCCGGGCACCCTGCAGTGGCGGCCGGTTTCAACCGGCGCGCTGGCCATTCAGGGCCGGATATTCGGGACCAATGGCAGCGGATACCGGATGGTCAGCACAGCACTCCATGCGGGTAACGCCCTGCTCCTGCTGGAAACAGCACTCGCCTGGGGTTTCCCGGTACCTGCCGCCATCGCCGCCGGGCTGGTATTTGCCGCCCACCCGGCCGCGACCGAACCCGTCAACTGGCTGGTGGCCCAGTCGGAGTTATGGGCCCTGCTGTTCCTGCTGCTGGCCCTGCTGATCGCATCTCCCCGCTATGCCGATTCCGGGCGGGCGATGGTCATCATCGCCTCATCCGGCGCCATCCTTTGCGCGATCCTCTCCAAGGAACAGGCGGCGGCCGGTGCGGCTGTGATCGTGCTCCTTGGTCTGGCAGCGCCCGCGGCAACGCCCGAAATCCGCCGTACCTGCTGGTGGGTCGCGGTGGCCTGGTGCGCCATGGTCGCCCTGTTCCTCGCTCTCCGGATGCTGACGGTAGGATGGGCGCTCGCCGCCGGTCTCGCGGAGTTTGCTGCCAACCCGCTGGCTGCGCTCCCTTTCCATGAACGCATCCTCAACGCAGGGCACATTCTCTGGACCTATCTTGCCCGGCTTGCCGTTCCGTACCCCTTGGTCGCCCTGTACGGGTATCCGGATTTCATTGCATACCCCCTGGCATCCTGGCAGTCGTTCACAGGGCTCCTTGCACTGGGACTGTTTCCGCTTGCTGCCTGGGGAGTGTTGAAGCATCCCCACCCGCTCTGGATAGCCGCTGGCGGGATACTGGCCCTTTTATTCCCGGTATCGAATATCCCGATACCGATCGGCACTGTCTTTGGAGACCGGCTGCTGTACGGCCCGGCAGCCTTTTTCGCCCTTGGGGCGGGGTGGATGCTGTTCCACCGGTTCAGCCTGGAGGACTTCACACGCCGGAAACAGATCGTGCTGCCGGTGGCTGCCGGAACGGCCCTCCTGATCTCCTATTCGGCCCTTTCCCATACACGGAACCCGGACTGGGCCACCGCCTGCCGCCGATTCGAGACCGCGGTTCACCATGTGCCCGATTCCGTGATGGTCCTGACAAACCTTGCCGCCTGCGCTGCCCAGGAGGGTGCCATCGGCCTCGCCAAGGAACGCATACGCCATGCCCTGAAGGTGCTGCCGGACTATCCGGCAGGACTGTTCCTCGCCGCCAAGCTCTATACCGTGGATGAGGAGTTCAGTGTGGCTGATGAGCTGTGGCAGGAGGCCGTCGCCAGCAAGCGGCGCGCCGTCCAAACAGCAAAGGGTTCCGGTAGCGATTTCGACTGGATCTATTTCGAGAATATCCGGGCCATGCAGGACATGGGGGCCCCCCAGTATGCCCGTCTGGCGGCGAGCCGCTGGATAACAGAGACACCCCGCCCGGCTGTCGAGTTCGTGCGGGCAGCCGCACGGCTTCGCAGCAGGTACGGCGACAAGGCAGTGGATGTGGCCCTGTCGGAACTGGTCGAGCAGTCGGCCCGGTCGTCCGAAGCGCTCACTGCCGCCGGGGATTACTACATGGAACAGGAGAGCCCCGAACTCGTCCGGCTTGGGGAGGCCCTGCTTGAAGAAGCGGCCGAAACCGACCCCGGAAATATCCATGCCCGCGCCACGCTCGCCCTCCATGCGCTGCTGCGCAACCAGTTCGATACGGCCGAAGCCTATCTGAACGGATGCCTCGCGGCAGACCCGGACCATATCCCCTGTCTGGTGCTCATGAGCCGGGTGTGGCTGAAAAAAGGCTACCGGTCCCGGGCCCGGCCACTGATCGAAAAGCTGAAGTCACTCGGAGCGGAAGTCCCCCGTCAGATCCAGCTAGAGGCACAGGGTGCGGATTTTGGACAGGCCATTCTGGACAGCCGCGGGAAACCGGACCCCACGCCTAGCCAAGGGCCGTAATCGCCGGCAGGTCGCGCCCTTCAAGCAGTTCCAGGAAAGCTCCGCCGCCGGTCGAGACGTGGGAAAACTTTTCCTTGAGGCCCGTCATCTCCAGGGCGGCATCGGTATCGCCGCCCCCGCCCACCGTGAGCGCCTCCCTGTTGCCAGCGATGGCACGGGCGATGGCACGGGTACCCTCGTCGAAACCAGGCATCTCGAACAGCCCGACCGGACCGTTCCAGACCACCGTCCGGGCGGCCGCAATTTCAGCGGCAAACAGTTCTGCCGTCCGGGGGCCTATATCAAGCGCCATTGAACCGGCCGGGATACTCCCCACCGGCACAACCTGCTTATGGGCCGCATCATCCGGCGACGGCGCACAAATGACATCCACCGGCAGCAGTATCCTTTTCCCCATACTGGAGGCTTCGGCCAGAACCGCCATTGCCTCGGCATGGAAGTCCGTTTCCTGCAGGCTCTTTCCGACCGGATTTCCCCTGGCGGCGATGAACGTGTTGGCCATCGCCCCGCCGATCAGGAGCGAATCCACTTTGGGGAGGAGATTCCGGATGAGGCCGATCTTGGTGGAGACTTTCGCTCCGCCGAGCACCATGACGAGCGGCCGCGCCGGACTGGCGAATGACCGGTTGAAGGTTTCCACCTCCGAAACCAGCAGAAAACCAGCGCACGATGACTGGACGAACGGCACCAGTCCCACAACGGAAGCATGAGCCCGGTGACTCGCGGCAAAGGCATCGTTGACATAAACGGACGCCAGCACTGCCAGCTTCCGGGCAAAGTCCGGATCGTTCTTTTCCTCTTCCTTGTGGAAGCGGAGATTTTCGAGGAGCAGTACCTCGCCCGGCTTCAGGGCGGCGGCCAGTTTTTCTGCATCGGGGCCGATGCAGTCGGGTGCCAGTGTCACCGGCCGCTTGAGATGCTCCGACAGCACCGGAACGACCGGCTTCAGCGAAAACTCCGGATTGGACTTTCCCTTCGGACGGCCCAGATGACTCATCAGGATGACGGAACAGCCACGCTCCAGAAGGTAGTTGATGGTTTTCAGGTGGGCCCGGACGCGGGTGTCCTCTGTAACCCTGCCGTCGCGGATCGGCACGTTGAAATCGCACCGCACCAGCACGCGTTTTCCCTGCACATCCGTTTCATCAATCCGTCTGACCTTGAGCATATGAACCTGGCTGATCTCCTGTATACAGATGTTTCTGGCTGGCGAGGGTTCGTAACCGCTACTCCCGGCACTGCCAACCGACCAGACCGGAGTGTGACGGCGGTCACGTGGCCAGTTACTACAGATGGCAAAAGAGTGCTACAAATAGAGGGTATCGCTTTCCGAACCGGGGCCGGAGGGACATGGGCCACGGGGGCACCAGACACCGACAGTGAACTACCGAATACTGTATGTCGACAGTCCGACGTTTGAGGGACGCGAGGAGTTCGCCAAGCGCCTGGGCACGACATTCAGGTTGCCGGTCGATTCCGTCAGTTCCATAGAGGAGTTCGCCGCCCATCTCCGCCAGCGGAAATATGCCCTGATCGTTACCAGCGATTCGATGCTGTTCCAGGACAAGGTCGTGCAGGGATGGTCCACGCTGGTGAAGTTCCTCGCCAAGACCCGCCCTGACGATCTGACCCGGTTCGTACTGGTCTCCAACCGGGCGGCCATTATCGAGGAAGCCGCCCTCGCCCAGGTGCAGGCGTTCCCCAAGGGCCGCGATTTCGACAAGTTCACCGACTATGCCCGGGCCGTGATCGAAACCGTCACCAGTCCGTGAACCCGTTTCGCGCTTCCTGACTTGCCTATCTGCCGCCCTTTGGGCCAAGTGTGTAGGCCGAGGCGGAATACCGATGGATACACTGGTCGCCCTTTCCTACTCCCCCTGGTCCGAGAAGGCTCGTTGGGCACTCGACCACCACCGGATTCCGTACCGGGAAGAGGCTCACATGCCGATGCTGGGGGAAGTGCTGCTCCGGCTCCGCACCCGCCGTGTGACCGGGCGGATTACGGTCCCGGTGCTGATCGGAAGTTCAGGCACAGTGAGCGATTCCCTCGCCATCGCCCAACGGGCCGAACAGACCGGCCACGGCCCCCGCCTGTTCCCGGCCGAACTCATGGGTGAAATCCTCAACTGGAACGGGGCGAGCGAGATCGCACTGGAGGCAGGCCGCGCACTGGTGACGGACAATTTCAGCCATGACGAGGAGGCACTTGCCGAAGCGCTCCCCGCCGCCGTACCGGAAAGTCTCCGCAAGTCCCTCATCCCGATGGCCCGCTCCGGAACCCGGTTCATCGCACGGAAATACAATCTTGGCGCACGGCCACTGGAAGCCCACCGCGACCGGTACCGTGAGCAGCTTCTGGCCCTCCGGGGACGGCTGGCCGCTTCTTCCCCCTATTTGCTCGGCCGGTTTACCTATGCCGACATAGCCATGGCGGCGGCGCTGCAGTTCATGAATCCTCCCGCCGACCGGTATCTGCCGCTCCAGCCGGGAACCCGGCGTTGCCTGTACGATGAGAGCCTCACCGGGGAGTTTGGCGATCTCATCCGCTGGCGGGACAGCCTGTACGAGAAGCACCGGGGGAAGTAGTCCATGCCGTCCAAACGCAAGCCGAAAAGCAGCGCCCGCAAGACCGCGGCACAGAGCACGGACACGGTCAGGATCGGGCTGGTCCAGATGTCCTGCTCCGCCGACCCCAAGGCGAATCTCCAGAAGGCGATCGACCGGATCGGCGAGGCAGCCCGCAAAGGCGCGCAGATCGTCTGTCTCCAGGAGCTGTTCCGTTCGCTCTACTTCTGCCAGTCGGAGAACTACCAGAACTTCGACCTCGCCGAGCCGGTTCCCGGCCCCTCCACGGAAGCCATCTCGAAGGCGGCGAAAAGGCACGGCGTGGCTGTCGTGGCGTCGCTGTTCGAGCGGCGGACGGCCGGCATTTACCACAACACGACGGCGGTCCTGGATGCCGACGGCTCCTACCTGGGCATATACCGGAAAATGCACATTCCGGACGATCCGCTGTTCTACGAGAAATACTACTTCACGCCGGGCGATCTGGGCTTCCGCACCTTCCGGACAAAATTCGCCGAAATCGGCGTCCTCATCTGCTGGGACCAGTGGTACCCCGAGGGAGCACGGCTCACCGCGCTTCAGGGCGCGCAGATCCTGTTCTATCCGACCGCGATCGGCTGGCATCCTTCCGAGAAGGGCCGCTACGGGAAGGCCCAGCACGATTCCTGGGAAACCATCCAGCGGGCCCATGCCATCGCCAATGGCGTCTATGTCGCCGTCGCCAACCGTGTCGGCCATGAACACGGCGGCGACCGCAAGGGCGGGATCGAGTTCTGGGGCCAGTCGTTCCTCTGCGATCCGCAGGGGCAGTTCGTCGCCAGGGCATCGGCAAACCGCGAGGCAATCCTGGTGGGCGAGGCCGATCTCAAGCGGATCGAGGTGGTCCGCCGGAACTGGCCATTCCTGCGCGACCGGCGCATTGATGCCTATGGCGGCCTCACCCGGCGGTATCTGGACAAGGGGAGCTGACCCGGACGCATGTCATCCCCCACACCCCGGGAGCTGGGCTTCCGGATGCCCGCCGAGTTCGAGCCCCACGCCGCCACCTGGCTCTCCTGGCCGCACAACGAGCAGTCGTGGCCGGGAAAGATCGAGAAGATACCGCCCATCTGGGCCGAGATGGTCCACCATCTGACCCGGACGGGCGAGTTCGTGCACATCAACGTCACCGGAGAGGCGATGGCCGCCGGGGTAGCGAGTCTCCTCTCCGAATCCGGCGTCCCGCAGGACATGTACCTGCTGCACCCCTTCCCCACGAACGACGCCTGGTGCCGCGATCACGGCCCGATCTTCGTCAGGAATGACCGGACCGGCGAAATCGCCGTCACCGACTGGGAGTTCAACAAGTGGGGAGGGAAATACCCCCCGTGGGATCTGGACAACGCCATTCCGGGCCGCATCGCCCAGCGGTTCCGGCTGCGGCATTTCAAACCCGGTATCGTGCTGGAGGGCGGGTCCATTGACGTGAACGGCCGGGGAACGCTCATCACCACGGCCCAGTGCCTGCTGAACCCGAACCGGAATCCCCATCTCCAGCAAAAGGATATCGAACGGTACCTCACCGATTATCTGGGCGCGGACCACTTCATCTGGCTTCACGACGGCATCGAGGGCGACGACACCGACGGCCATGTGGACGACATCACGCGGTTCGTGGATCCGAAGACCATCGTCACCGCCGTGGAGCCGGACCCGGCGAGCCCGAACCACGAACCGCTGCAAAAAAACCTGGAGACGCTTCGGCTGGCGAGGGACAAGGACGGCTCTCCCTTCCGGATCGTCGAACTGCCCATGCCCGAGCGGATGGTCTACGAGGACACACCGCTGCCGGCGAGCTACGCCAATTTCTATATCGGAAACCGGGTGGTCCTCGTCCCCACCTTCGGGCAGCCCCGCGACGAGCAGGCCCTCGCCGTTCTGCGCGGCTGTTTCCCCGGCCGCGAGGTGATCGGCATCTACTCCTACGATCTCGTCTGGGGCTTCGGCGCCTTCCACTGCGTCAGCCAGCAGCAACCGGCCTGAACCGTCCTACAGCAGCGCGCCCTGCCCGCCGCCGTCCGGGGCGTATTTGCGGATATAGTTCTTCACGCTGAACTTCCGGGCGGTGTTCTCGCTGCTCATGTAGCGGACGGTCCCGAAGATGGGCCGCTCCGGCCCCCAGGGCCGGTCGTACCGCCCCAAAACCCAGAATATCCCGCTGTAGGAGTTCGGATCCCGGCCATCGAGCGCGTAGCGGTTGTTCAGCTCGATCATCGTGGCGAGCGCCGTCGAAGGCCCCTCCGACCATTCGAGGATCTTCTTTCCCCAGAGCATCCGCAGGTAGTTGTGCATCCGGCCCTCCCGGACGAGCTGAGACTGGGCGGCGTTCCACAGGGCGTCGTGTGTCCGGGCGCCGTCGAACTCCTCGAACCGGTAAACATGGGGCCGCCGGTCGCCCGCGTGCCGGGCGAGCGTGTGAAGCGCCCAGTCGGGAAGGGATTCGTACCGGTCGTAGTCGTCCCGCCGGGAACAGAAGTTGAAGCCCAGCTCCCGCCAAGTGACGAGTTCGTCCAGAAAGGCCTCGGCCGCTGGCGGCAGCCCCCACCACCCTTCCTTGCGGCCCTGCGCCCCGGTGCCGAGCCGCTGCGGCGACCAGCCCGCGTCCCGGAACACGGCATCCGCGATCTCGTGGGCCGACACATGTCCGAAGTGGAGATAGGGTGAAAGGCCCGATCCGCCGTCTTTCTCCGGCTCGCTGCGGTCTTCCGGATAGCGGGGGAGCCGGGCACCGAGAAAATCCCCAAGCTGCTTTCGTCCCGCCCGGAAACCGCCCGGCGTCCCGGCCGCCCCGGCGCGGTGGTCGATGGGGAGCGAGGCGAGAAACCTCTGCCCGCCCTCCAGCATAGCGGCAGTGGCGGCGGGCCAGCGCCCGGTGATCTCCGCGGGGAGGGCATCGAGCGCCGGGATCGTGACCCCTTTCAGGGGACTGGCCCTTGGAAATGCCAGCAGGTGGGCGGGGAGTTCCTTCTGCAAAAACCGGCGGAACGCGTAGGCCGTGGGATAAACCGCCCCGGCCGCCTGCATGGGGAGCAGGCCGTTCGAATCGACCTGCTCGAACCGGACCGGCGACTGCCGGGCGGCCGCTTCGGTCATGGCCGGGATCATGAACGCCGGATAGTCGTCGGTCACCACGACGGCGGCCAGCCCCGCGAGCGCCCGGACGAGCCCCTTCCCGGCATCGGGGGCGGTTTCGACATAGGGGTAGTAGCAGGCCGGCGCCGCCGCGAACGCCCTCAGGTTGTCGCGCATCCCGTCCAGCAGGAACCGGTGCAGGCGGTCGCTCGCCCAGGGATACTGGAGGCGGACACCCTCGAAAACGACGAGCGGCTTCTTCAGTTCGGACGCCCACTCCACGGCCCGGTCCAGCGCGAAGTTCCACGCCGGACGGCGGCCCATGAGCATCCAGTACAGGACAAACCGGCCGTCCGGATTCACCGGCGACGGGCTGCGCACCCGCACGCGAAGATCAGGAACACGGGACTCCATCCGGTCCATCATGACCGGTGCCCCCGACGCAAGGCTATAACGGGGAGGGGGTGGCAGGAGAGCTCCTGCCTTTGCCCCCCGCCGGCTACTGCTCGCTTCCGTCTGGATTTATCTCGCAGCCGTTTACCTGATGTTTCTCGTCTCGCCCTGGTACGGCGACATGCAGGCCCCAAGCCACCTTCGACCGGATACTCACCCACGCGGGGGTGGTGATGGGGATGGCACTCGCTATTTCGCACATCGAAAGCCGACAACATCTACGGCGAACTCGTTTCTTCCCCCACCCTGGTATGTCAGTTTCAATGTCTTTGAATCCTGATCGCAACGATACGTCCCACCTTTGATAATTTTTATTGCCTCCGATCTTCCCGGAATCTCTGCCCAGTCAGCCACCCACTCCCACACATTGCCGGACATGTCGCACAGGCCATGCGGCGAGTTTCCATCCGGCTTTGAGCAAACATCCCATGTCGTTTTTGCGCCACAACCAGACACATTGTTTTTCCTCATCACCGCACGATCGCAGGACGGCGGCGCATCGCCCCAGGGGTACATCCGCCGGTCATCGCCCCGTGCAGCCTTCTCCCATTCCCTTTCTGTCGGCAGCCGCTTGCCTGCCCACTGGCAGTAGATACTGGCCTGGTCCCACGTTACGCAGTTCACCGGACGGCGCTCGCGGCCGGAACGGGGCTCACCCGACCCGAAGAAGAACGGATAGTTCCAGCTGCACAGCGGCCACAATCCAATCAAAACGGGTTCAGGCGGAGTACAGACGCCCGCACGGACACACTGATAGTATTCGCTGACCGTTACCTCATGCCGGTCAATCCAGAAATCCGGAAGGAATTGGGGTATTTCATCCTTTCCGAAGAAGAAGCTGCCCGCCGGGATCAGCACCATGTCGTCGATAGGTTCCAGGGCTGGGCCCGGCTTCATTGCGCAACTGGGCAGGAAGACTGCCAATGCCAAACTGATCAGGACAAGGGGAGCAATTCGTATTGCTGATGGACACTTCATATCACTGGCTTTTAGTTATATGGGGCAGGCGTGTGACATCGAATTCCCGTGGATATCCACAGAAATGCAGTTCCTTCTGTTCTTTAGGTAATCCACGAGCTGATCGATCCTTTTCGCCGCAAAATACCCGCCGGTAACAGTACCGCCAGTAAATACTGCTGAACGGATTCCCTCTGCCCATGGGCCGTCTTGGAAGATAAAGTTTAGTGCGGGTCTGAATATCTTCCTGGCAAGCGAATAGGCGACTTCTCCACCGGCCGCCGCCTGTCCACCCGGCTGGGTTTGGAGTCCCTCTAGCGCCTCCTTGCCTGCATTTCGGGCACTGTCGCCAAGAAATTCAGAAACTTCGGTGAGGTTTTCCCGAATATATGCTCCGCCAAGATACGTGAGAATTCCGGTTAGAATGCCTATTCCGGTTCCAATCATGGAACCCACTAACATCCCTTCCAAGTCATCTACATTTCGATGGGCGGACCGGGCCAGGCCCAATGACCCGCCGGTAAACCCACCAACTCCGGCCGCAACACCCAGATTGGTGCCACCAATAGCTGCGAATACAAGTCCTGCCAATGCTGAAGTAGCAGCGATTACCACTACCGCTAACACAACTTTGAAAAATTTTC